>WTGR01000685.1 GCA_011523485.1 Acidobacteriota bacterium | reverse complement strand
GCGTCGACCCCCATCGGGATCTCGATGTAGCCGTCGGCCTGCGACATGCTGGTGATGTCGCCCGACGCCTTGAACGCCCCGACCGCGGCGCCGTCGACGACCCGCACCGAGTAGAACTGGTGGCGGCTGCCCACCGAGACGATACGGTGCGCCGCCGGCACGGTGATCGTGCGCGTCCGCAGCGGCGGCAGGCGGGCCATGCGGCGCAGCAGCGGCACGAGCAGCAGGTAGGCGTTCGACAGGCACGAGGTGGGATAGCCGGGCATGCCCAGCACGGGTGTCGAGCCGATGTGGCCGAACGCGGTCGGCTTGCCCGGCTTGACCGCGATGCCGTGGAACGCCATGTCGCCCTTCCGGCGGAGCACGTCGCGGGTCAGGTCGCGCTCGCCGACCGAGCTGCCGCCGGAGAAGACCAGGATGTCCGTTCCGCCGGCGATGATGGCGTCGACCGCGGTGCCGAGCGCCTCGAGCGAGTCGCCGGTGATCGGATGGGCGGTGGCCGTCCCGCCGTGCTCGCCGATGACGGCGCCCAGGGTAAAGCGGTTGATGTCGTAGATCTGGCCGGGCGCGAGCGGTTGTCCCGGCTCGACGATCTCGTCGCCGGTGGAGACGATGCCGACGCGCGGCCGGTCGTAGACGTCGACCTCGGCGATGCCGAGGGCGGCGATGGAGCCGACGCGGCTCGGGGTCAGCACGTCGCCGGGCTGCAGTACGGCCTGGCCGGCCTCGATGTCGGCTCCCCGGCGGCCGATGTGCTGCCGCGCGTGCACGGAGGCCAGGATCTCGACCGCGTCGCCGCGGCGGTCGGTCTGCTCCACCATGACCACCGCGTCGGCGCCGTCGGGAAGCGGGGCCCCGGTCGCGATCTGGATGCACTCCCCGCGGACGAGCGCGCGGGTTGGGACCTCGCCGGTGTGTACCGTAGCGACGCAGCGCAGCTTTGCGGGCGCTTGCGGCCCCGCCCCGGACGTGTCGGCCGCGACCACCGCGTAGCCGTCCATCGCCGCGCGGTCGAACGGCGGAACGTCGCGGTCCGCGACGATTGGGGTGGCCAGCACCCTCCCGTTGGCCGCGGCCAGCCCGACGCGCACCGTGCGGTCGAGCGGCCGGGCGGCCTCGCCGACGATGCGCAGGGCCTCGTCGATCGGGATCGTCTCCTCGAAAGGGCGCATCTTCGTGCCGCGGCCGTCCCCGGTCACCGGCGCGCCTCGCGGACCATGTGGCCCAGCTCGGGGAGGATCAGCTTCGTCATCGCCAGCCGCACGGCGTTCTCCGAGCCGGGCAGGCTGATGACGATGGTGCCGCCGGCAAGGCCTGCACAGGCCCGGCTCATCATCGCGGCCGGTCCGATCTCCTCGTAGCTCAGGGCGCGGAACAGCTCGCCGAAGCCGTCGATGCGCTTGTCGAGCAGGGCGGCGACCACCTCGTAGGTGCCGTCGCGCCGCGTGATGCCGGTCCCGCCGGTCGCGATGACGACGTCGACGTCCGGGGTCTCGATGCCGGTCTGCAGGGCGCCGCGGACCCGCTCCGGATCGTCGGGCACGATGGTCTTGCCGGCGACCTCGTGGTCGTGTTGCGACAGCAGCTCCACGATGGCGCCGCCGCCGCGGTCGGTCTCCGCGGTCCTCGTGTCGCTGACCGTGACGACGTAGCAGCGGGTGGTCCGAGGCGCCGCGGCGCGGTGGGCGACGTGGCTCACGGGGGCGATTATAGCGACCGCCGCGTGTCGCGGAACGGGACACGCACTCGTCGCCGATTGCCCGGACTTCCCGGTTCCCGCTCCGCGCGGAGCCCGCGGTCCTTGCGGCAAGAGCGGCCGGCCTTGTTGCCGCGGGCTGTAAGATCCGCGGATGCGGACTGATTCCACGCGGTCGCGGTTCCCGGGCGTAGCGGCGGCGGTCGCCGCCGTGGCACTCGTCGCGCTGGGCCTGGCGCATCTTCACGCGCAGGACGGTCTCGACCCGGCCGCGCGTCGCTGGGTCGAGGACACGCTGGCCCGGTTGACCGTCGACGAGAAGGTCGGACAGCTCGTCACCCCCACGTTCCGCTCGCTCTACACGAGCAGCGACAGCGCC
>WTGR01000626.1 GCA_011523485.1 Acidobacteriota bacterium | reverse complement strand
AGCGGCACGCCGTTGCGGAACCAGTACTCGGCGTTCGTGGGCCGGAAGAAGAAGTTGTCCCGCGTCAGGTGCTCGTAGAGGAACCCCGCCTTGAAGTTGTGCGATCCGGTGACGTACGAGAGCGACCCGCGAGCCGAGTACCGATCCGTGTTGTTGGGGTCGCCGCGATACACCGAACCCGAGCCGTAGCTGATGCCCGTTCCCAGATCCGTGATCCGCACCATGTCCGGCGTGACGCCCGGCATGAAGAACTGGTTCCACTGCGAGATGGCTACCGTCGCGCCGGCCTCCAGCAGCAGGCGGCTCGTCTGCGTCGACGTCCACGTGGCTTGCAGCAGGCGGTTCGGGTCGAACCGGTAGCCGGGGCTGAACTCCTGCATGCGGGTCGAGTTGGTCGAGCCGCAGTTGCACGCCCGCTGCTCGTCGTAGGTGAAGTTGACCTTGTCCCGCTCCGACGCCTGCCAGGTGATCCGGCTCAGATACGAGTCGTACCACTCGAGCCGGCCGCTGTAGCGGTCGTCCGGCCGGTCCATCCACGGGGTGAACCGCACGACCTTGCGCTCGGCTCCGGGCGGCGTGAGAAACGGGCTCAGGCCCGTCGCCGGCGCCCCGGGGGCGGTGTTCTGGTTCCAGAAGACGCCGTCGTGCCGCCGCGAGAAGCCCCAGCTCCGCCCGGCCACGAAGTACCACACGCGGTCCCGCAGGATCGGGCCGCCCAGGCTCAACGACTGGTCCCACATCTTGAGCGTCTTGTTCGATCGGGTCAGGCCGCGCGACTGGAGGTCTGCGGTCAGGTTCTCGCTCTCCATGCTGTCGTTGGAGAAGAAGCCGGCCGCGATCCCGCTGAACTGGTTGCCCCCTTCCTTGGGAATGATGTTGACCACCGGTCCGTCGGCGTTCGTGTCCGCCCCGATGCCGCTCGTCTCGAGCACCATCTCCTCGATCGCCGCCGCGTTGATCTGGTAGCTGCTGTTCCCCGAGGTGTTCTCCACGCCCATGCCGTCGAACGCGACCTTGGTGCCCCGCTTCCCGTGGAACGAGCCGCCCACCTGCGAGCTGTACCGGCCGCCCACGTCGGCCAGACCCGTGAATCCGGGAGTCAGGGTGACCAGGTTGTTGACGTGCTTCGTGCTCATGGGCAGCGTCGACAACACCTCGTCGGTCACGAGCGTCTGCCGGCGCACGTTCTGCACGTCGACGACGGGGGCCGCCCCGGTGACGGTGATCGTCTCTTCGATCCCGCCGACCGCCATGGCCGAGTCGACGTTCGCCGTGAATCCGGTGGTCAGCTCGATCCCCTCCCGGATGATCGTGCTGAAGCCGGGCAGCGAGAACGTGACCGTGTAGATGCCGGGCCGCAGGTCGACGATGGAGTAGAGGCCCTGACTGTCGGAGATGGCGATCCGCTCGCCCTCGATGAGGGCCGGGCTCGCGGCGGTGACGGTGACGCCGGGCAGCACGCCGCCGGTATCGTCCGTCACCGTGCCGGAGATGCCTTGCGCGGACGCTGCTGCCGGCGCAAGTAGCAGGAAGCCGACGACGACGCACGTACGACGCGAACGGGAGACGGTGTTCAAGACACGCACTCCTTCCTGTCGCGATCGTGCCCCCGGGGTCCGGAACGGTCCGATCCCGGCGAGTGCTGCGGGGGTGCCGGCGTGCGAAGCGCCGCCCCGCGCGGTGTACGTCTGGTGTTTCGGCTGCCGTCAACGACTGATGGCTGCTTCGTTCGGGACGACCTCCTGGCGACCCACCTCTACTGTTGCAGAGCAGAAGACGAATGTCACCAGATTATCGTTGCGTACCGAGGCAGGTGGAGAACCGATTCTCGTGGAGACCTGTCCTGTTGGCGAGGAGGAGCCGACGATGCCGAAGTCGAGCCCGGCGTACCGGCGGCATTCCGACGGCAGATGGTCGAGTTGGTTCGGTCCGGACGTACACCGGGGAGCTGGCTCGGGAGTTCGAGCAGATCATGGGACGGGACGCCGCGACGAGCAATCCGACACGGCCGGGACCGTCGAACGCGAGAATCGTGAGGCCGAGCGGGTTATATCGAGATATAATATTGGGTGGAGGA
>WTGR01000204.1 GCA_011523485.1 Acidobacteriota bacterium | reverse complement strand
ATGGTCAGGCTGGTGCGCATCTTGTTGCGGCCGAGCGCCTTGAGCGCGACGCGGAGCACCATCAGCACGGACATCGTTCTGACCTCGTTTCCCGCTATGCCGTCTGCGGTATGGATGCCGCCGACGCCGAATCGGCGTTGTCGGGCGGCAGGGCCGCGAATTCGTCGCTCGCAACGCGCCGCGACGCGTTCGGCCGGTCGGAAAGGACCCTGCCGTCGTGGAAGCGGATGATCCGGTTGCCGTACTCGGCGATGTCCGCCTCGTGCGTGATCAGCAGCACCGTGATGCCGCTCTCCTGATTCAGACGCTGGAAGATGTCCATCACCTCGACGCTGGTGCGCGAGTCCAGGTTGCCGGTCGGCTCGTCCGCCAGGAGGATGGCCGGCTGGTTGACCAGGGCGCGGGCAATCGCCACCCGCTGCTGCTGGCCGCCCGAGAGCTGGTTCGGGAAGTGATCCATCCGGTCGTCGAGGCCGACCGCGTGCAGCATCTCGCGCGCCCGCGCGTGACGCGCGGGGCCGTTCATGCGGGAGCCGTAGAGCAGGGGGAGCTCGACGTTGTCGAGGGCGGTGGTCCGCGCCAGCAGGTTGAAGCCCTGGAACACGAAGCCGATCTTCCCGTTGCGCACCTCGGCCAGCTCGTCGCGCGAGAGCCGGGAGACATCCCGGCCGTCGAGCAGGTAGTGGCCGTTGGTCGGCCGGTCGAGGCAGCCGAGGATGTGCATGAACGTCGACTTGCCGGACCCGGACGGACCGGTGACGGCGACGAATTCGCCGGCCTGGATGGACAGGCTCACGCCCCGCAGCGCACGCACCTCGACGTCGCCCATGGCGTAGACCTTGGTGATGTCCTCGACCGCGATGACCGGTTTCGGGGGAGTCACCGCCGGCCGCGCCTTCCGAAGGGGAACTGGGGGATCAGCGGAGTTCCGCTGCCGCCGGCCGCGGGGCCGCTTCCGGCGTCCGGCGTGCTGACGTTGGTCACGAGGCGGACGCCCGCGCCGATTGTGCCCGGGGCGGTCTGAACCGTGGTCGCCGGCGCCGCCGGGGCGGCGGCTTCCAGGGCCGCCAGCCGCTGCTCGAGCGCGGCGCGCGCCGCTGCGTCCGCAACCGTCGCCAGCCGCGCACGGAGCGACTCCACGTCGCGATTCGCCGGCACGGATCCGCTCGGCGCGGATGCGCCGTCCACGGCCAGCAGCTCGCTCGCCGTGCCGTCGGTCACGCCGAGACGGACGTTCAGGCTGGACAGGCGGCCGCCGTTCAGCACCCAGACCCGTCCGTCGGTCTCCTCCACCTCGATGGGGGCGAACAGCGCGTCGATGGTGCTCGCCCCCCGCTCGACGGCCGGGACGTTCGACCCTTGTTGCGCGTTCGCACGGCGCCGGGAGGCTCTCGGCCCGCCGCGGCCGCCCGGACCGCCGCCGCCCGCGGCGCGCCGTTCCCGCATGCGGGCGAAGAACTCCTGGCGCTCTTCGGGAGACATCTGCTGCATCCGCTCCATCATGCGCTGCCGTCTCTCCGGATCCGGGCCGCCGCCCCCGCCGAAGCCGCCGGGCCCTTCTCCTCCTCCTCCGCCGCCGGGCGGACCGAAGCCGCCGCCCCCGCCGAAGCCGCCGGGCCCGCCGCCGCCGGGCGGTCCGAACCCGCGCGCCTCGGCGCCAGACGTACCTCCCGGTTGCTCGGCGCCGGCCGGTATTCCGCCCGACCGTGCGCGTCCGCTCCCGCCGCGACCGGCCAACTGCAGCTCGGGCGGCACGGGCTGGCCGAGCGCCGCGAACACGGCCGGCGTCGGCCGGAATCGGAGCGCGGAGTTGGGAATCCGCGTCACGTTCTCCCGCCGCGCCACCTCGACGGTCACCGTGGCGGTCATGCCCGGCTTGAGCTTGAGCTCGGGGTTGGGGGCGTCGATGACGGTCGCGTAGGTCACGACGTTCTGCGTCACGATCGGCTCGAGCCGGATCTGCGAGACGCTGCCTTCGAATTCCTCGGCCGGGAACGCGTCCACGGTGAACGTCACGCGCTGGTTCGGCCGGATCCGGCCGACGTCCGACTCGTCGATGTTGGCGATGACCCGCATCTT
>WTGR01000690.1 GCA_011523485.1 Acidobacteriota bacterium | reverse complement strand
CCCCGCCGTCGGTGTACGAGACCGTCACCGTGATCGGCTCGCCCACGTCCGCCTGCACCAGCGTGTAGGTCGATGAGGTGGCCCCGGATATGTTTGCGCCGGAACGTTTCCACTGGTAGCTGAACGTCCCCAGCCCGTCGGGGTCTGCGATTCCACTCGTGTCCGCAGTCAGCGTCTGACCCTGTGTCGCGGTGCCCGTGATCGCCGGCAGGCCCGTCGGGGCGTCGTTGACCGCGGTCACGTTGACGGTCATGGTGTAGGCGGTCGCGCTCTCCGCCGTACCGTCGTTCACCCTGAAGCCGAACGTCGCATAGCCGTTGCCGTTCGCATTCGCCGCCGGGGTGAAGGTGAGGTCGCCGTCGTCGATGTCCGACTTCGTGATGATCTGGTTCGCGGTCACGTCCGTGCCGTCAAGCTCCAGGTCCCCCGCGCTCTCCAGGGTCGTGACCTTCACGCTCGCCAGGGTATCGCCGCTGTCGGCGTCCGCGAAGTTGAAGTTCGCCGCCGTGAACGTGTATGCCGTGTCCTCGTTCGTCGTCACCGTCCCGTTCGAGGCCGTCGGGGCGGTGTTGCCCGCCGACTGGTCGGTGATGGTGAACTGGCCGAAACTGTCGGTGGGCGCGGCCGCGCCGCCGCCGAGGCCGGTCGCCGTCACCGACCCGACCCCGACGTTCACCGTCTCGCCGCCCGCCTCCGCCGTGCCGTCCGCCCGCGCCGACAGCGTAAGAGTGACCGCCGAGGCGGTCGCCCCGTTGCTGGGGCCGGTAAAGGTTATTGTCGCCGTGCCGCTGTTCAGGCCGGCGCAGGTCACGCCCGTCGGCAATGGACTGGGGCAGGCCAGCGTGTAGTCCGCGCTGGTCCCGCGCGCTGCCGTGCCGGCGAAGCTCAGCGGAATCGCCAGCGTCTCGCCGGCCACCAGCCCCCGGCCCAGGGTCAGCGTGAAGTCCCGCGTCCCGCCCTCGGCCAGCGCCGCGGCGCTCCCCGCCAGCGTGATCGAAGTGGCGTCGTTGTCCGTCACCGTCGCGCTCACGCCGGCGATGGTGAGGCTGTTGTAGCTGGTATCCGTCGAGGCCGACGAATGGGCGATGGAGACCAGGCGCCCGTTGCCGGGCGTGTCCGTGTTGTCCTCCACGCCCGTCACCGTGACCGTCTGCGCCGTACTCCAGAGGGTGGACGCGGTGGAGGGGCTGAAGGTCAGGGTCTTGGTGGCGGCGGCCATGCCCCCGGCCTTGTTCACCTGCACGCCCGCGCCCGCCGTCACCGTCACCGTCACGTCGTGCGTCGGCTGGGTGTTCAGCACGACGGTATAGGTGTCCGTCACGGTCGAGCCGTCCTCGCTGACGGTGGTCTCGTCGCCGGACTCGGCGACGGTGACGCCGGGGGTCGGCGTGGTGGCGGTCTTGACCACGCCGTTGACGCGGAGTCTGGGCGTATCAGAGTTGAAGAAACTGCCCCAATTACCGTTGGAAGTGGAACTCCGCAAACGCCCGGAGTTGGCGATGCTCCAGCCGGACGTGCCACCGGCGTCCTCGCTGTCCGAGGTCGTCGTAGACCAGGAGGTCCCAGAGATCGAACCAGCCAAGTCCAGTACAAACCAGTATGTGGTATTGGCGGAGAGGCTGATGCCGGTCGACGAAGAAAATGTCTGCACCGACTGGTTGCCGTTGACGAAGGTGGGGAGCGTCAGCGTACCGACCGATGAGCCCGACGGTCCATTGGAATCGCTCTGGATCGTGGCGGTCACCTGTCCGTTTGCATCGGTCGATGTTGCGGCAAACCGCGCCTCGACGCTGTTCAGGGTGTATCCCGCGCTGTTGCTGCCGGTCGTGAACGCTACGGCCAGATCATTAGACAAAAGGTAGTTGGAAAGTCCGAGTGACTGATCGATGTTGCTGACAAGCACCGCCGACTGCGCGGCATCAGGTGCAAGGCCCGCCAGCAGCAGCAGGCACAGCAGGCCGCGCCGAAGACGGCGCACCGTCATGGGCAATGTCCAGGCGGGGGGATTCAGGCGGAGGAGTCGGCTTGTGGCTTGTGGCTTGTGGCTTGTGGCTTGTGGCTTGTGGCTTGTGGCTTGTGG
>WTGR01000418.1 GCA_011523485.1 Acidobacteriota bacterium | reverse complement strand
GCAACCACGCCGCTCTGGATCTACTGCGAACGAACTTTCGATTCGGGACACTAGAATATGTGTATCGGTAGTGTAAGGTTCTCGGACCTGGAGGTGCGTGTCCGTGGCGGATCCGGACGGATCGCCGGTGAACGTGACGCCATCGACGGCGAGACCGACACGACGCTCGAGCGGTACGTCGAGGAGATCGTCACCGGAGGCTTGCCGGGATGGCGCTCGACCAGCGTGCGCGTCCAGCAGGCGGCGCTCGACGGTTACCTGCACCGCGCCGTCGATCACGACGTCCCGCTCATGGGCTACCGGGCGCGGCAGCCCGGTACGGTGCGGCGTTGGCTGACCGCGTACGCGGCGGCCACGGCCACGACCGCGACCTACGAGACCATCCGGGACGCGGCCACCGCCGGCGAGGGCGACAAGCCCGCCAAGACGACCACGACCGCGTACCGCAATCTGCTCGAAGCGATGTGGATGGTGGAGCCGCTGCCGGCCTGGTGGTCCGTGGCGAACCCGCTCAGCCGGCTCAAGCGCGGGCCGAAGCACCACCTCGCCGATCCGGCGTTGGCCGCCCGCCTGCTCGACGTCAGCGCGGAAGATCTCCTCGCCGGGCGCTCGCACGGGCCGCGGCCGCCGCGTGATGGATTGCTGCTCGGCGCCCTGTTCGAATCGCTCGTTGCACTGGACGTGCGCGTCTACGCCCAGGCCGCGCAGGCTCGCGTCAGTCACCTGCAAACCTGGAACGACAGCCGGGAGGTCGACCTGATCGTCGAGAAGGGGCGGCGGATGGTGGCTCTGGAAGTGAAGCTGGTCGCCACCCCCCGGCGGGAAGACACCCGTCACCTGCGCTGGCTGACCGACCGGATGGGCGCCGGTGTCGCCGACGCCGTGCTCGTTACCACGGGGCGCCACGCCTACCGCGACCGCGACGGCATCGCGGTCGTCCCGGCCGCGCTCCTCGGCCCCTGAATCGCGAGGGGCGCCCGCGCGGGCCGAGTGCGGGAGTCTGAATGGTGATGCACGAAACGGCGCTCGAGCGGGCCTTGCGCGTGCTGTCGCGGGTGGTCATCATCGGGGCCGCGGTGTTCGGCACGCCGTTGGCCTGCTACGTCGCGTCCGTTGGCGGCGGCGCCTGGACGCATAACACGTTGGGCCCCGGCGCCGGCCTCGTTGCCGCCCTGCTCGCTGCGGCAGCCGTGCTGGCGGCGGCTGTGCTGGCCGCCCGGTGGCTGCTGCAGCGCATTGGATGAGCGTTGCGCGGGGTCACTCCGGCAGTGGGAACGACACCTCGTAGTCGAATCGCCGGCCGGAGTCGCTGCTCGCCTCCTTACCTCCAACCACCGCGGGGGTTGAAGTCGCACACTCCAGATATGCGAACATAGTATGAATACCGGGATATATGAAGCGATTAACAGGCTGCGTCGCCCCACTTTCCGGCCATTCCTGGCAGCCGACACGCCGAGCGAGACCGGGAGCGAGGACCGCGCGATGACCCCTTCCGACGACACCCCGGTCGCGGGCCCGGCACCCGACGCGTCACGCCTGTCGGCGCTGAGCAAGGCGCTGCTGCGCATCAGCGCAAGCCTCGACCTGGAAACCGTCCTGCAGGAAGTGGCCGACGGCGCTTGCGAGCTCACCGGCGCGCGGCACGGCTGCATCGTCACCGTCGACGAGTCGGGAAGGCCCGGAGACTTCGTCACCTCCGGCCTTACCGAGGACGAACACCGCCGGGTGGCGGAGTGGCCCGACGGCCTGCGGCTCTTCGAGCAACTCCGCAACCTGCCGGGGCCGTTCCGGCTCGCGGACTTTGCCGCCTTCGTGCGTTCGTTGGGCGTGACCTGGGACGTCGTGCTGCCAAGCGCCTGCATGAGCACGCCGTTGCGCCATCTCGGCGCCGATGTCGGCAACTTCTTCCTCGGCGACAAGCAGGGCGAGGCCGAGTTTACCGACGAGGACGAGGAAGTGCTGCTTCTGTTCGCCGCGCAGGCGGCAGCCGCCATCGTCAACGCCCGCACCTACCGGGCCGAGCAGCGCGCCCGCGCCGACGTCGAGACCCTGGTCGAGACCTCGCCGGTCGGCGTCGTGGTATTCGAT
>WTGR01000764.1 GCA_011523485.1 Acidobacteriota bacterium | reverse complement strand
TCGACGCCGACACGCTCCGCTACGAGTTCACCGTCGAGGACCCGACCCGCTGGACGCGCTCCTGGTCCGGCGAGCTGCCGCTGCGGCGGACCGACGAGTTGCTCTTCGAGTACGCCTGCCACGAGGGCAACTACAGCATCGTCAACGTGCTGAGCGGCGCCCGGGCCGAGGAGCGGGAGGCCGCCGGCGGCGAGGAGGCGGCGCGCTGACGGACCCCGTGCGTCGACGAGGATTCCCCGGGGAGCCCGCGGTGAACGCCGCGTGGCAACGAGAGCAGCGCAGATCCACGCGCCGACCTACCTGGACGATCCGTCGCTCTACACGCGCATCGACGACGTCGACACGCTGATTCCGGTCCTGGAGGCGGCGGGGTTCCAGGCCAGTGCGCGGCTCGTGGGCGGCGGGCTCGCCGCGGCCGGGGCGTCGGCGGCCGGCGCGTCGCTGCAAGGGGTGAACGTGCGGGCCGACGCCGGCGTGAGCGCCATCTCGACTCCGCTACCGCCGAGGCGCTGCTGGAGATGATGGAGACCCTGAACCGCGAGCAGGGGATCACCTTCCTGTTCTCGACCCACGACCCGCGGGTCATGGCGCGCGCCCGCCGCCTGGTCCGCCTCGTCGACGGCCGCATCGAGAGCGACGACGCCCGGGGGTAGCTACGCCGCGCCCGGCACGTGCGCCAGCCAGCGCCGCGGATTGTCGACCAGTATCTTGTGAATCGTCTCGTCCGGTACGCCGTAGTACCTGAGTTTCGGCACGAACTGCACCAGGACGGTAGAGAATCCGTTGCCCCAGTTCGCCTTGATCTGCGCCGTGTTGGCGAAGTCCGCCGACAGCAGGATGTGGTCCTCGTAGCCTGCCTCCAGGGCGTCGAGCACCATGTCCACCTTCTCCCGCTCGGGGATGAACGACGCGCTCATGCGGTGGCCGACCGTGTCGAAGCCGATGAAGGCGCCGCGGCCGGCGATCTCCTTGTGGGTCTCCCAGCCCGGGTCGTCCGACCGCTGGATGGTCGACAGGTGGCCGATGCACAGGTGGCCCATATCGACCCCGGCCGACTCGTAGAGGTCGATCTGCTCGACGGCGCAGGAGGGGCAGCTCTCGTGCGGGACGTGGGTGAAGATCGGCAGGCCGGTCCGGCGGTGGACCCGGCTGACGGCGCGGATCATCCGGCGCTCGTCCTCGTGCATGGCGGGGAACGAGCTGCCCACCTCGCCCAGGGCGCCCCACCGCTCGCGGGCCGCCTGCTCGATCAGGTGCGCCGCGAGTGCGTCCTCGTCCAGCCCGGCGATCGCCTCCGGGTAGCGCGGCTGCAGGAAGTAGCTGCCGCCGATCACGACGTGGACGCCGGAGCGGGTCGCCATGGCGGTCAGGTTCGCGAGCTGCTGCGCCGTGCGCGGTCCGATCGACGAGTCGACGATGCAGCTCACGCCATCGAAGGCGGCCATGCGCAGCTCCTCGACCAGCAGGTCGACCATCTCTTCATTCGTCGGCGGCGGGGGCGCCGGGGTGCCGGGCCGCCGCGGCTCGGCCGGCGGGCTGGCGTAGTCGAACGAGAGGTGCTCGTGGAACAGCGTGGCGCCCGAACCGATCTCCTCGGGGTCGACATCGTCGAGCGCCGTCCTGACGACGGCTCCGTCCGGGAACGTGATGGAGGACCCGCCCTGGCCGGTTGCCTGCCGCCCGGCCGTCCGCGCCGCCGCACCCGCTCCCACGGCGGCGCCCAGGCCGAATCCCGCCCCGGCTCCCAACAGCCGCACCGCCTCGCGGCGGCTCATGACGGTTTCCCGCGCACCTGTTCCCGTCGTGCCTCTTCTGGTCATGCCTCTCTCTTCCTGGATGGTGGCACCCGCTGCGCGGCAAGACGACCATCGAGATCGCCACGCCGATCGAGCGGACCGGTCAGCCGTTGCATGCGCGTGTCGACCTGCCGACGACGCGGTCTACACGCTTCTCGACGACCTCGAAGTGCACACTTCTCGACGGCCTCGATGTGGGCCATCCGCTGGCGCGGAGCGTTACCGTTCCCGTTCCTCGGCCCGCGCGCCGGCCAGGATGCCCTCCATCGCGTAGTTCCCCTCGTGGCAGGCGT
>WTGR01000363.1 GCA_011523485.1 Acidobacteriota bacterium | reverse complement strand
GCCGGCGTCGCCGCCGTGGACGCGCCATTCGCCGCTTACGCCCTGCTGGGCCGCCAACGGGCTGGCCCAGGCGAGCGCCGCGACCAGAACAAGAGCGCCGACGCGCTCCAGGTGGAAACTGCGTGCCATGGTGCTGTCTGCCATTCCCTTCGTCTCCGCTTTCGTTGCCTGTCGGTCGAAGCCGTTGGGCCGGTCAATCGGACTCATCGCGTCACGCTCCACAGCACGACGGTGGCGGCCGCGACGTGCTGCAGCATCAGGACCGCCACGGCGGGAACGGTGACACCCGGATACGCCTCGCCGCCGCCGTCGGTGAGCATCCAGAGGTCCGGGATGAGAGAGACCAACAGGGCGACGAGGACGATCCTCTGGAACAACGGGACCGGACGCTTGGACTGTTGGTCGACGATCAGGGCGACGCCCAGCCCGGCGGCGACGCCCACCACGGTCAGGAACACGGTCGGTCCCGCGGTCGCCAGGGGCTCGAACGCGGGCGGAACGTCGAAGACGGCAAGCGCCGCCGCCCGCAGGACGAGGTTGGCCGCCACCGCCCCGAGAATCGTCCGGAGCCACACGACCCAGGCCCGCGGTCCCGCCACCGTCAGTCGCTTTGTAGCCATGCGCCACCTCCGCCTGCAGCACAGGCGCCCGCCGCCGTCTATTGGTAGAGCGAGCCGCCCGCAGCAGGTTTCACATTATAGGCGTGCCCTCTCTTCGCGACGGGTGTGTCGCTTCGCGAAGTACCGGTGAACGCGCCGCTTCTTCAGGCGCCCCGCGCCGGCTCGAGCGCCGCCAGGGCGTCGGCCATGGCCGTGAGGCCGATCACCTCGATGCCGCCGGCCTGCGGGTAGCGCTCGTCGCCGGAATAGACGATGAACGTCCTCTCCGGCTGCAGATCATCCATTGCGATTCGCAGGCCCTTTCCGACCCTGGGGGCGGAGCCCCGCTTGATCTCAATCGCCCACAGACGGTTGTCCGGCAACTCGAGCAGCAGGTCGATCTCGATGCCCGTCGCCGTGCCGTAGAAGCTGGCGCGCGCCCGACCGGGAGCAGCGCGAATGAGCGTTTCCAGCACGAAACCCTCCCAGCTTGCGCCGACGACCGGGTGGCCGAGCACGCTGTCCTCGTCGTCGAGTCGCAGCAGCGCATGCACGAGGCCGCTGTCGCGCACGTAGACCTTCGGCGACTTGACGAGCCGCTTGCGTACGTTGGCGTGGAAGGGCGGCAGGCGGCGCACCAGGAACAGGTCGGCCAGCAGGTCGACGTAGCGCGCCACGGTCTTGCCGTCGATGGCCAGCGAGCGCGCCAGCACGGCCATGTTCAACAGATTCCCCTGGCCGTGCGCGAGCATGGTCCAGAGCCGCCGCAACGTCTCGGCCGGCACACGAGGACCCAACTGGGGCACGTCCCGCTCCAGATAGGTTCGGATGAACTGCTCCCGCCACGCGGCGCTCTGCCAGTCGCTCTCCGCCAGAAAGCTCGGCGGAAATCCGCCGCGAACCCACAACCGCGACGCGAGCTCGCCGCCGGTCTCGCGGACATCCAGCGGGGAGAGCTCGAGATACGCGATGCGTCCCGCCAGGGTCTCACCGGACTGCCGCAGCAGATCCGGAGCGGCCGATCCGAGCAGCAGGAACTGCCCGGCCGATTCGCCGGCTCGGATCCGTTGGTCGATGAGCACGCGCAGCAATTGGAACAGCCCGGGCGCGCGCTGCACCTCGTCGATAACCGCGAGCCGGCGTTGGAATCCCCGCAGGTAGCCGGCCGCGTCGTCCAGTTTCGCCAGATCGGCGGGATCCTCCAGATCGAGGTACACGCTGTCGGTGGCGGCGGCCAGCCACCGCGCCAACGTCGTCTTGCCGACCTGCCGCGGCCCGATCAGGGCGACAGCCGGGAACTGCCGGAGGCGGGCGGAGACGATTGGTCCGAGGGATCTGGCGATCACCTTGCAATTTTGGACTTGTGGTCCGTAATTGCAAGGTTAGCACGGGAGCGCTACCCGCTCATCGACTGGAACGACCGCTCGGCGGGCCGGCCCGGCTACTTCAGCGCGGAGTACGACGTCGGCTCCAGGATCCGCGCGTCGATG
>WTGR01000522.1 GCA_011523485.1 Acidobacteriota bacterium | reverse complement strand
CGGGATACACCTTATCGAAGCCCTCGAATGGTCCAAACGACCGGGACCACCTCACACCGCGCGGCGCAACTCGTCCCGGATGCGGTTGTCGACCGCCCGCCGCAGGTAGGCCCGCAACGCGCCGGCGTGCTCCGGCTCGAACCAGGGGAGACGCGAGAACGTCTGGTGAAGGGAATCCTGAACCAGATCGCTGGTGTCGATGACGCCGCGAACCCAGCGGGGCAGCCGGCCGTGCGTCCATCGCCGCAGCCAGGACGAATAGCGCGTGAACAGGACGGCGATGGCCGATGGACTACCCTCCCGCGCGCGCTGCAGAAGATGCCATTCGGAGGTGGAGAGGCGCGGGTCGTCCGAGGTGGAGAGGTGCGGGTCGTCCGAGGTGGACGGGCGCGGGTCGTCCGAGGCGGAGGGGCGCACATCGGAATCCGCGGGGTTCTGGGGCGATGCGGCCATGCGAGGGTACCGATGGTAAACGCTGGGGAGATCCAGTGCCGGCGGGGGTGGGATCGACGACGCCTCGAAGGTCACCAAAACTCCACAACCGGCGCCGACGGGTCACGCCAACTACACCTTCAACGGGTAGCGTCCGCCTTCATTCGGCGTCCATGACCGTCACCGTCACCGTGGCTCGCGAGGTCCGGCCGCCAGCGCCGACCACCGTGTAGGTAAAGGCATCGCGGCCGCGGTGGCCCGGCTCCGGCGCATACCGCACCATGCCGTCCGCCACGGTCGCCGTCCCGTGGGCAGGCGCCGTCATGGCGACGATCCGCAACCCGTCGGATCGGACGTCGTTCGCCAGCACGTCGATCAGTACCGGCACAGCCCGATACGTCCGCGCCGCGTCAGCCACGGCGCTGCGCCGCCGGGCGCCGGCGGCACGGGTCGTTGCCGCGGGGCGCGACGCCACCGGCGCCGGGACGACGGCCGGCGCGGCGGCAGGCGGCATCTCGGGCAGTGCGCAGCCTTCCACCGGCGCGGGCGCGAACCGCTCGTCGAGCGGCAGGGCGGCCCACAACGGCTTGGAACGCAGGGTTGCGGGCTGTCGGGCATCCGGGACCGCCGCCGGCACGAGCGCCGGCGCGCGCGCCGCCGGGTCGCCGTTCGGCGCGCTCTCGGGCGACGCCTTGCCGCCGCCCAGACGGACGACACCGAACATGCCGACGCGGTGATCCGGCCTGGCGCCGGGGCGTTCGTAGCGCTCGCCCGAAATCTCGAGCTGGATCGGGCTGTCGCCAACACCGGGCATGTCCCCGACCGAAGCCATCATCGCGCCCACCTCGAACCGCCGGTTGTCCTCCCGTTGCGCGATGGCGCCGAACGGCGTCAGCACGCTGCCCCAGGGGAGCCCGACGCCGTACCCGACCCGGGCGTCGATGCCGGCCGCCTCGTAGTCCGTTCCCTGCCGGTACGTGTGGAACCGGTCCTGCCACAGCGTCTCGGCCCCCATGCCCGGGGCGCCCCACGTCGGCCGCACCGACAAAGTCAGTCCCGGCTCGAACGGACCCGCCCCCACCATCGCCGCCAGACTCGCACCCTGCTCCTCGTACCCGGTCGCCGAGTGGACCAGCAAACGGCGGCCCTGCGCCTCGAGCCGCAGCGGGCCGCTGCGCACCCGCAGCCCGCCGGCAACCTCCAGCCCGACCCCGGTCTGACCGGCGCCGCCGTCGTGCCGGGTGCTCACCGCCCCGAACGGGGTCCACGTCAGCCCGCCCGCGCCCGAGATCGCGCGCAGCAGCTCGACCCCGGCCCGCACCCGCCGCACCCCGGCCTCCAGGTCGTCGATCGTCTCGTCGCCGTCCCCCGTCGCCAGCCGCGCCCACGACGCTTCGCCCCGCAAGCCGATGTCCACGCCGCCGCCCACCGTCGCCACCCGCCGCCGGCCCTCCAGCAGGCCCAGCCCGAGCCCCAGGTCGCTCGTCTCGCGCAGCCCGGTCAGCGTCCGTACGTGGCTCCCCGCGCGCCCCCGGCCGACACCGAGCACACCCCAGACCGCCGTGTCGTCGTTCGCCCAGCGCACATACGGATGCACCCGCGTCAGCGTCGTCGACAGCTCTCCGCCGGACTCGCCCCGCTCCCACGCGCCCGCGCCGCCGCTGCGCGCCATCGCCACGCCCAGCAACCACCCGCCGGTCACCTGCACGTCCACCCCCAGGTAGCCGGTGCGCAGGTCCCCTTCGTAGCCGCTCACCGACCCCGGCGTCCCCCGAAACGTCTGCAGGTCGCCCTGTCCCCAGACCGTCCAGCGAGGCCGGCCACGGCCGGACCCCGGCCCGCCTTCGCCGCCGCCGCCGAACGGCAACAGCAGGCTGCTGCCCAGCAGCGCACGATTCCAACCGCCGCCGAAGCTGCCGACGCCCAGGAACCCGTCCGACTCGCGGAACCGCGGATCGGCCGACGTGCCCAACAGCTCGGTCGCCGCCCGGCGCTGTTGCAGCACCGCCGCCCGGAAATACCACTCGTGCGTCCGCGCCAGCCCCCCGGCGCCCAGGCGGTTCCAGAGCAGCGGGCTGAAGTACCGCCCCGCCAGCGCCAGGTGCGGCGTCTCGGCGCCGGCCGTCTCCAAACGCCGCCCCACCGTCTGCCGCACGCTCGACAGGTGTCCGCGTGCAAAGCCCGCCAGCAGGTCCGTCAGCACCTCCCGCACGAGCTCGTCGCCCACACTGGCGCCGAACACCTGCGTCGCCGTCAGCCCGTCCGGATCCGACGCCGTCACCGTCACCGCGGCCGCGCCCCGCACCACCGCCGACAGCGTCAGCGTCGAGCCGCTCATCGCGACCGTGGTCGCCGCGGCGTTCGACGACTCCGCCGTGTACGTCAACGCGTCGCCGTCGATGTCGGTGAAATACGGCGCCAGGTCCAGCGTCACCGGCTCGCCGCCCTCCTCCAGCGCCTGCTCCGGGATCTTCCCCACGGCCTGCGGCGCATCGTTGACCGGCAGCACGTCCAGAGTCACCGTCGCCGTGTCCGTCAGCCCGCCCGGGTCCGAGACCGTGTAGTCGAAGCGATCCGGACCGTGGTAGTGCAGCGACGGCTCGTAGCGCACACCGCCGCCGTGGGCCACCATCGCCTCGCCGTGCTCCGGCGCGCTCACCGACACCACCGTCAGGGAATCCCCGTCCCCATCCGTGTCGTTGGCGAGCACGTCGACGACTATCGTCTCGTCTTCGGGCATCTCCACCGCGTCGTCGGCCGCCGCGGGCGTCTCCGCCACGTTGGTCACCCGCACCGTGACCCGGGCGCTGGCCGTCCGACCGTCTCCGTTGCGCGCCGCCAACGTCAGCTCGTAGTTGCGCGGGCCGCTCTCGTAGTCCTCGCCGGGGCCCACGTAGTCGATCGCGCCGCTCGACGCACCGACTTCGAAACGCGACCCGTCCCCCGTCGCCAGCGCATAGGTCAACCGGTGTTCGGCCGGGTCCGTGGCCGTCACGACCCCGAGACGATACGGATCGGTCCTGCCGTCGCGTTCCTCCGGCAGGTCGAAAACGTAGCTGCGCTCCGAAAAGGCCGGGTCGCCGACGGTCGTGCCCGCGGGGTCGTCGTCCGCAGCGTCGTTGTCCTTGATCATCAGCGTGGTCGGGTCGACCGGCAGGTTGGCCGCCCCGGTATCGCCGCTGAACCGCAGGTTCTCGTCGCTCTCCTCCGTCGTGTCGTCGACCGGCGTGAACGTCAAGGAGCGGCTGCCGCTTCTTCGGTTCGCCGGGATGTCGATCCGGAGGTTCTGCTCCGATGCCTCGAAGTCGTCCATGGACGCCTCGTACGGATCCAGGCGAACGTTGACGCGCGTCGACACGTCCCGCATGTCGCCGGTCAGTTCCGCCTTGACCGTCACCTGCGTCGGTCCGGCGTCCTCCATGACCCACTCCGAATCGTCCGCCATGGACAGCCTGACCCTGCCGCGGCTGTTTTCGCGACCGCCATTGCCGCCACTGCCGCACGCCCATACCCGCCGCCACTCGTGCGCGACCGACTCTGCGCAGTAGGCGTAGTAGTCGTCATCTCTTCCGTCGTCGACCAGCCCCTTCTGGCCATTGTGCCCACAGACCAACGTCGGTCTGTCGTAAATCGTGATGCCACTGGAGGCCGGCATGCCGCGAGACGTCGCATCGATGGTGAGGTACTGCCAGGCGCCCGAATGCTCCTCACCGTAGTACCTGCGCGAGCACCTCTCCTGCGCGCTCGCGTCAACAACGACGAGCAGGACCACCCCAACCGCCACCGCCAGCACTCTCATGGCCGGAACCTCGGCCCGGACATCCAGCGTCCTTCGCCGTGTCGTCGAGCACCTGCACAGGCTCCGTGCAGTCTCCCGTGATGGTGAACGTTCGGGCCGCAGGAGCCTCCCTGTCCGTCGGAGCGGAGGCCGTTCGCCGAGCGCGCCAACGAGATGGAAGTGTCGCCTTGCGCCGCCAGGGTCATCGCTGCCGGGACGATGGCAACGACCACCATGGCCGTGAAAGCCGAGCGGACACAGATCGGGCGAATGGCGGCCGGGATGTGCCGCCTACGCGCAAGAACCATTGGCTTACGAGAAGCGCTGCCCAACCCAGCGGCTTCTCTGCCCAAGCTATCGGTCTCTGGCCTCTGGCATTACACATTCAAAGGTGACCATATCGTGACGTTCAGGAGGTGAACGTGTCTTTCTCGTGGACCACCGGAGGATTCCGTGAATGGCAAGTCGAAAAGGACTTCCCACCATTCGTCAAGCCCCATTGTTCGTGCTCTCCTCAGCCCGGACTACGTCCGGACGGCACCAGCTCGACCATCTGCTGTCGGAATGCCGCCGGGTACAGCCGGGTACAGGGGTCTCGACTACCGCATCGTGGACTCCTCCTCCTCGCCAACAGGATGGCTGTCCACGAAATCGGATCAACTCCACTACGAAGCGTCTTCAGGCTGCGACTATTAACATCCTTCAGTGGCGCCGCCGACGGCGATTCTGGTTCTGCAGGCTCCGAGTCAGTCCCTCCAACTTGTTCTCGATGTTCTGCAGCCGCTCGTCCAGACGTTGCGTTGTCGTGGTGCCGGAGCGCAGGCCCCTAACGCTCCGGTCGACATCTGACAACTCGCGCTCGATGTTGTGCATGCGGTCGTGCAGGCGCCGGTGGTCCCGCCGAACTTCGTCGACGAGGTCGGGGCCAACTCCTGCAGCGATCTCGCTTCTCAAGGCCTGTATCTGGGCGTGGACACGCTCGCAGAAGTCGCTCCGCGGTTCGGCGATCCGTGTCGCGAGTCTGCGGATTTCCGTACCGTTGTGAAGAATCTGGCTTCCCAGCACCGTGCCGACCACGACGCCGACGACAACGCCCTGGGCTACGATGACGGCGATGACTATCCCGAGGATCCACTTGGTGTCGCTACTCAGATTTCTTGCCGACTTTTCTTCGGTCATGAAGTCCTCCTACTGATAGCCGCGACAGTGACTTGTAATGCCGCCGACCACCTACCCCGCGTTCGTGGTCGTCCCGGTCGACGCGGAGCTCTGCCCGCCACGGAAGAACGACAGCGTAGCTGGCAGCAGTCCCAGCAGCGCCGTCAACAACGTCGTGCGCATTTCCGGGTTGGCCATGGCCAGGAACGCTAAGCCGAGGACGGCGGCGATCGCCAACGGCGGCCAGATGAACCGCCAGACTCCCCCGCCGCCTTCCTTCCGCCATGCGTCGAGCTCGCGGTGGTCGATCTCGTCCTTGATGAACTCGCCGAACGCCTTGCTGCGCAGGCGCACCACGCCTGTCCGGTCGTGCACTTCCACGATACCCCGGTTCACGATACTGGACAGGGCCGCGGCACGCTTCGAATTGACCACGCCGCCACGGGCGAGCGCGTACAGTTGCAGGCGCTCGTCATGCGTCGATCGCTCCCACACTTCATTGAAGTAGGAGCTTGCGCGCAGCCGGAACCTTGTGAGCGCGAGCGCGCAAGCATCTGCCGCGTGTATCTCTTCCGATGCCAGATGCGCCGCTACGCCCTCGACCACGCCGACCGCCTCATGAAGCAGCTCCGGGTTCGTGGCGCTCTCCTTTTGCATCGTTTTCGTGACCCTCTCGATCACGCGCCGGTCGGCCGGCGACAGAGCCGCTGTCGTCGCGTTGCGCATTTCATAATCGAAACGTTTCTTGTGTGACTTGCAATCATGGAGCACATACGAACGGAATCTACTGGCCACGTCGCTCCATCGGCTTTTCCGAGCGTCACCATCCCCATGACGGTTGCGAAACCACCTGTCCGTAGGTCCGAAACGGTCCGAATACCTGTAGTCAGGCACGACTCTGGACCACATCAGAATCGGAGAGCGCATATCGACGAGACGTTCCAATTCGTCGAGCAACGCACGCCCTTCGGCGCTGTCCTCCAACACTTTCTCCAGATCGTCGAATACGTAGAGTGGCTGGTTGTTCCTCGGCTCCGGCGCCCACGAGACGGAAATGCGGGGGTACTTTCCGACGTGACTTATGAAGCTGTACCTACGCTGTACGAAGTGCGGCCTTTTTCTCAATTTATCCACGACGGCGCCGGCATCGCTCCGGCTTCTATACAGCACGATGAGGCGAGGCGGTTGATCAGGAGACGAGTTTCCGTTGTTCAGGAGGTTCAGCACAGCCGTGGCGTCGGGCAGCTCCACCAGGCCGCCGCGGCGGCCTCTGACGATCGTGGAGATCGCACAGATGAAGTACGCGACACCTCCCACCAGGATTAGCATCAGGAGCAGCCAGATGAAGGACAAGACGGACAGCGGTCCGAGGTGCATTTCTGGAAACGGCCAACGCACGTTGTAGCCGAACGTCCGGCGAAATGCGCCGTAGAGCGACGCCACGCCGTCGGCCGTGGCGGGCGGCAGGGCGCGATAGATCATCAGCTCGTTCGAGAGCGTCGAGAAGCCGCCTATCGGACGCAGCGCCGCGTACAGCCAACTCTCGTCGGGTTCCGGCTCTTCGTGGAACCGGCGCAGCATTCGGTCGCCGGTGGGGGCCTCGCCGCCACCGAACTCGTTGAGCCTGTCGAGCCTGTAGTCTTCACGCGCGCGGGCGACCGACTCCAGGGTCCGGTCCAACAGATAGTGGTTCACGCCGACGCCCAGCGCAGCGCGATGATGGCCGAACCACAGTCCCGCCGGCACGACGGCGAGACAGACGATGACCGCGGCGAGCACCAGCACCCTGCGAAACGTGCCGGCGCCGTAGCGATTGCCGGCCGTCGACTCGCCCACTCCCAGAACGCTGTACACGACGAAAGCGACAGCCGCGATGACGGCATAGAGCGCAAAGAACGGAAACGCCCGCCAGGGATTCCACGCGCTTTCCGGGTTCCACGGATTCCACGGGAGCCAGGGGTTCGCAGCGGGCCAAGGCGTCCACGTGAGCCACGGGCTGTAGAGCAGCAATGCCAGCGCCAGCGCCAGCGAGCCGCCGGCCGTCCAGCGGAGACGGGAGCTCATTCCCATCACGCGGCCGAGGCTGGCCGGGACGCCCGTCAGCATCTCCGGTCTGCACAAGTGGATCACCAGCGGCATGAGGACGGCGAACGCCACGGTGACGATCAGCCACTTCAGCGTGAAGAAGATCGAGAACGCGGTGGTCACGGCCATCAGCCGGTCTTCGAGTTCGTGACCGCGGTACACGATCAGCACCCACGGCATTCCCTCCCGGAGCGGTCTGACGTGGGCACGAATCGGGATGCCGGCGTACATGAGATCGATGGTGTCGCGCGCGCGGGTGTGCAGCAGGGACCACAGCGCAGGGGCGCCATCGACGTCCTCGACGAAATTGGTCGTCATGGCGAGGCCCTCTTCCGAATGGAACAGGGTGTCGCCGGTCTCGCGGTCGATGACGGCGAAGTCGACGTGCTCCGGTGGAACCGCCCGGTCGAGAGAGTTCAAGCGAACCCCGGCCGCCGCCACAGGCTTGCCCGGCCGGTCGGTATTGACGCCCAGCACGGTCTGCACGTCGGCGCGCAAGACGGAATCTATGCGTTCAAGGAAGTAAGGAACCTCCGCAATGGCGGCGGAGGGGTTGGACGGGTGCGCAAGGGACACAAGCTGCTTTGACCGCTCGGGCAAACGGTCGACTATGCACGGGATCAGGGACTTCTCGTCCTGCGGGTCGCGAATGCGGCATCCGACTGCCTGCTCTCTACCGGTCGGCGGACGCCACAACGCACCCCTCTTCGGCATCTGAAAGTACGCGCGAAACTGGAGCGGCAGCTTGGGTGTTCTGGTCAGGGGTCCGTTGCTCGAGCAGACGAGCTGCCTTCCTTGGCTATCCAGGAGCATGGCGTTCAAGTCGCGGAACCAAGGACGGTAAGGCAGAGTGCGGTCGACATCGTCGCAATAGAACGTCCTCTCCAACTGGCTCAATCGGTTACGGCCGGTGTTCATCGTTTTCCAGATGTGCGTTTTGCCTTCCGGCCGGTGCCGTCGCGCCTCGCTGTCGGCCCTCGCCAATAGGCGGGGAACCCTGCCCTGAAGTTCTCGGATCTCCTCGCGCAGCTCCTGGTCGAACAGCTCGACCATGCGGTCGGCCACGCGCTCCATCGTGCTGTGTCAACGGTCACTGAGATCCGCGGAAAAGTGAACGCGACTCGGTACCAGATCG
>WTGR01000842.1 GCA_011523485.1 Acidobacteriota bacterium | reverse complement strand
GAGCGTCCTGGCAGGCTCGAATGTTGCTCTCCGCCTCCTCTTCGGAGGCCTGGTCCGTGGTCTGCCTCTTCCTCGGACGAAGCATCGTTCGGAAAGACCCAAGACGAGGTCACTCGAGGTCATCGCGCGGTACGAGACGAGGGCTGACAGACATGCCAGATGAAGCCGCCGCACAGGCAGCGATGCCGGTCTTGCGAGTCCTGTTGGCGCAGCCGCGAGGCTTCTGTGCAGGTGTCGAGCGCGCCATCGACACCGTGGAGGCGGCCCTGCGGAAGTACGGCGCGCCAGTCTACGTGCGCCACGAAATCGTCCACAACCGGCGCGTCGTCGAGAACCTGAAGGCCAAGGGTGTGCGGTTCGTCGAGCACCTCGAGGACATTCCCACCGGCATGGTGGCCGTGTTCAGCGCTCACGGCGTGTCGGTGAAGGTGGAGCAAGACGCTGCGACGCAAGGGCTGCGGCCAATCAATGCCACGTGCCCGCTTGTGTCCAAAGTGCACGCTGAAGGACGGCGGTACGCGGCCAACGGCTACGACATCGTGCTGATCGGCCACGAGAACCACCCGGAGGTCGAAGGCACCGTAGGGCAGATTCCCGGGCCGGTTCTCGTCGTCGGTGACGTCGAGGGCGTGAGCGCTCTCAGGGTACGCGATCCGAAAAAGGTCGCCTACATCACGCAGACCACGCTCTCGGTTGATGACACGCGGGAAGTGATCGCCGCCCTTCGGCGACGGTTCCCGAAAGTCGTCGGGCCCGACGTCAAGGACATCTGTTACGCGACCCAGAACCGCCAGTCGGCCGTGCGGACCGCGGCGTCCATCGTGGATCTGGTGCTGGTGGTGGGCGCTCGGAACAGCTCGAACGCGAATCGGCTATGCGAGGTGGGTAACGACGCCGGCGTGCCAACCCACCTGGTCGAGGAGCCGTCGACGCTCGATCCGGCGTGGCTGGAGGGCAAGAAGAGCGTCTGCATCACCGCGGGTGCGTCGACACCCGAGGACCTGGTGCAGGACGTGGTCGAGAAGTTGAGACAGTACGCGCCGCTGCAGATTTCGACGATGGACGGGATCGTTGAGAACGTGCAATTCGGGCTGCCAGTTGAACTCGGTCCCGACGCATCGGGAACTGGGAGGCGAGCAACTTGAAGGCCAGAACAGGCAAGTCGGCACGAGTGCTCGATCGCATTCCCTAGGAGAACAAGAGTGCGCCCTGCCACACTGGCGTTGTTGATCCTGGCCTGCGGTTCTTGCCACCGTGACCACGGTGGACGGGTCGAGACCACCCGGGATGGTCCATGCTCCGAGGCTTGGTGGCGCGGCTCTGTGGAGCCCGAACTGGCTAGGACCGCGCTAATACCCGAAGCCAGGCCGAATATCGTCTGCGACGAGAAAGGGAACACACCGCTCCACTTAGCGCTGCGCGTAGAAGGCGTTCTCTCGAAGAACGGCTTCTACGCCACGGCCGCGATCGTGCGCTCTGGCGCCGATCTGTTTGCAGTCAACAGCGCCGGCGAGAGTGCGATTACCCTTGCGGAAGGTCGCTTTCAGCGAATGCTGGCGCGTTGGGACAGAGATATGGAGAAGCTCTGTCAAGGCGTTGATGTCATGGATGAGGCTGTGCAGCGAGAAAGATGGGAGAACTCGTTGTACTACCTCGTCAGGGCAGATTCCGGCCTGGAGACACTGGAACAAGTGAGAGAAAGAACGAACGCTAGACGGGAGAGACTGCCAAGTTGCGCCAGGTAGCGCAGGGCACAGCGGCATGGGAACACTCGTCTCCCCGGGTGACGCTTCGATGCCGTCTCCCCGAACCTCCCGATTGTAGCAGACCGAACCGCCAGCAGGAGTAACGGGAGTTCGTCCATGACGAAGATCAACCTTCGATATAAGCAGAGAACTACGGACTCGGACAGAGACGGGTACTTCAAGTACGAACCACAGAGTTACGTGCCACGGGGTTCTCCGGAGGGTTCTCCGGGGCGTCATGGTCTTTACCTACCGAAGAACTGGGTCTCGACCAAGCAACCGCCGGCCAAGATCACTATCGAGGGGAACGGCATCATCGACGCATATGCGACAGGCCCCGACTGATAGGCGGCGACTTGGCTGACGGTGCGCCCTGGCGGTCGATTGGGCTTCAGGTTCCCTCGGTCCTCCGGTCGATCACTGCACCGTTTGTTGGTGCAGAGAGATGGAATCACAGACCGCTAGTTCGGGTTGAGCACGATGGCCCACGCCACGGAACGAGAGCCGAGCCAGCGTGAAACGGCAGATCCGCGACCGGTGAGCCGGCCCAAGGACGCCGTCGTCGTCGCCGGTGCCCCGCTCAGCGGCGCCGAAAGGTGGTTGGAGATCTTCGCACCGCACTTGCCGGCCGACTTCTACGACCTCAAGCAGGTCGCCCAGGGCCTGGGCCGGGCCGACGAGCCGTACATTCGCGACAAGGCGGCGCAGATCCTCACACAACTCGTGGAAGACAACATCCGAAAGGGGGAGAACCTGGGCCTTGTCAGCGAACTCTACGGCGACGAATGGGCAACCGGTCGCATCGAGGAACTGCGCAAGGCTGGGTACCGCATCCGGTTATTCCTGATCCATTGCGAGGAATCCGTCATGGCGATGCGCGCGAGGCGGCGCAACCTCAACGCCGACGGGCTCATCGAGCGCCAGCGGCGAATCATCGAACAGGCCACCGCGCAGGCCGCCAAGGGTACGCGCGTCGAGCTGCTGCACAGCCGCAAGGGGCCGCCGCTGCACACCCACACCATCCAGGACGGTGCCATCCTCTACCAGAGCAAACTGACGCTGCGCCGCGGCATCGTGTGGAATCAGTACCGCAATGAAGTGGCACAGCGAATTCTGGCGGGGAAGCCCGGCACGGGATCGTGCCCTTCCGGCAAGACAAAACCCCGATCCTGAACGCCTTGATCGTCAGGCCAGCGCACACGGCTGCCGGCCTGCTCGATCGAGCGCGACAGGGAGCATCCCTTGTCCAACGAGTGAGAGACGTGCAGGCCTCTCTGTCCCGGGTTACAACCACCAACCACCGCACCGGCCAATCCCGCCGAAACCCGCTCACCCCCCCACGCGCACGCCACCCATGCGGCGGCGCTGGCGCCGCGTCCGCCATGCGTCAACCTTCTGATCACCAGAGCGCGTCGAGCGCCGTCGCGCCCAGGTGCCAGATAACGAGGCCAAGCGCGATGAGAAGGAGAGCAGGAACGATCAGGGCGGTCAAGCCGACAACCACCATCCCGACGCCTTCGCCCACGCGCGCGAGGCCACGCGCGGGAAGAGCGATGATGCAAGGCAGGAGCCGACGGCACAGGCGTCGCACAGCGCACCTCCAAAGCTAGCAGCCGACACCGTAGGCGACGCTCCAGACGAACGCAGAAATGGCAAGCGCCGTCGCGGCGAGTACCACCATCCACACCGGCGGCAGAAGGCCCGCAAAGACCCACACGGCGAGGAAGAGCAGCGTCGACAGCAGCGCCGCCTGAAACGGCGTCAGGGACGCTGGGTCGAGGAACCCAGCGCCGATCCACATCGTCAAGGCGAGCCCCACGACTGAGGCGGCACAGACCACCTCCAGGATGATTCCCGCGATCCGCGCGGGCCACGGCAGCTTCGGGTCCGACGGCTCGGTCACAACCGCCCCCGCGCTGCATCCTCACGGTCCCGATCGATGTCCGCGTCGAAGCAGGTGAGGCGCGCGAAGCGCTCCGGCGCACACCCGCCGAAAACCCGCTGCAGCACCCGCGCCTCGGCCTCGTCTACCGACAACGCCCAGCTCTGCTTGACGACGAGCCAGCGCCAGACGTACCAGCAGGCGTTGCGCTCCGGGAGATAGCCCGCCGGATCCAGATCGCCACGTCGCCGGATCTCATCCGCGTGCGCGATGGTCAGGTTCAGGGTGTCGGCCACGAACTCCGGCATTTCCTCGGCGCTGAGGCCGGACGCGAAGGCTTCGGCGGCAGGCACCACGTGAGCGACCGAGATCCGGCCCCGATCGCGAAGGACGGCAACCTCGCCGCCGATCGGCCGGCAGGAGAGCGCCGTCCGATCCATGAGCAGCTGCCGGTAGACCTCGCGCTGCAGGGCCTGGGCGCGGACGGCGGGTGGCTCGTAGAAGCCCACCGTCGAGTAGGCCGGCTGAAGGAGCAGCTCCACGCGCACATCGAAGCAGGCCCGGCCGCCGAAACTGCAGTCCGATGCCTGCCGGCCCGAGAAGGCCGCGGTCGGCGGGTAGAGCGACGCAAACACCGCCGCTCCCGCACAGACTCCCAGGGCGGTCAGCGTGACCGACGAGCGAAGCAAGAAGATCCGAAAGGACATCGATCACCTCCCGACGAAGCGTGCGCGCTACCAGGCGCGCTCGAAGCGGAGCGCCATCGACGACCCGCGGGACCAGCCGTTGGAGCGGCCGAAGCCGCGCTCGCCGCTGACCGAGATCCGGGCGCCGGAACCGAACCCGTAGCCGGCATCGACGGCAACGAGCGGGCGCGCCTCGATGCCGGTCCCCGCCGCAAACGGGACGAGCTCGGAGTAGATCACTGAGCGGCGGGGCGCTCCCACCGCGCCCAGATAGCCGTAGGCCGGCCGAAGCGCGATCGACCAGCCGCCGGCCGTCTCGGCGTGCCCCCAGCGGAGCACGCCTGAGACCGCCGTCTCGCGGCGGTGGGCGCGTCCGGCCGCCGCGACGCCGCGAACGGCGCCGGCCAGCTGGACGCGGCCGCTGACGGCGGCCGACAACCGCGAGCGGGGGCCGGCGATCCGCACGTCGCCCACCAAGTCGTACGAGTCCATGTACGAGCCGACACGGCTGAGCCACGCGATGTCCGGACCGGCGTCCCAGCGCCGGACGACCCCGACCGACAGCCGACGCATGCCGGTCACGTCGAGAGGCACTCCCAAGCGGGCGGCAACCCGCCGGCGCGTCGCGCCGCCCAGCGTGCGCGGCTCCGCCGCCGCGCCGCCGGGAAGCCGGGCGACGGCGTCGAAGGCGTCGGCGTCGACGTCGAGCACGGCATGGCGGAAGCGAAGCGCCGTCAGCGAGGCGCCGCCGATGAACAGGCGATACGACGGCGTTCCGGCGGCCAGCTCCGGGTGCGGCTGGTAGCCGGCCGAGGGCGCCAACGAGCCCCCGAGCGAGAGGCCGAAGGCCATCCAGAAGCGGACCCGCGGGTGGGGCGTGATCCCGACGTAGGGAGCGACCAGATGCCAACTGACGGCGTTGTCCAGGGCGGGGCGGCCCGGATCGACCTTCTCGAGCCCGGCGAGCTCGTCCGAGAACCGGCGGCTGTACGAACCGATCAGGTAGCCGTACAGCGCTCCCGTGTGTACCGGGCCGAGGCGGCGATCCACGCCGCCGAGGACGCTCAGCAAAGCAGTGCGCACCCGGGACTGATCCGCCCGCAAGTCGGAACTGATGCGGCGCCCGGTCCGCAGCCACGCCGTCCACGGCGTGCGCCCGTCGCGGTTGCGGGCACGGAACCAGGTGTTCGGGCTGCCCTGGAACGAGAGCCCGCCGGCGAGCCGGGTCGCCCCCGAGCCGGGTTGAGCCGGGGCCTTGCGCATCGGAAACCCCGCTGCACGACCTGCCGCGAGAAGGGGAGGAGCGTCGAAGGCGGAAGCAGGCGGCCGACTCGCAGACGCGAGCGACCGCAGGATTCCCGCGACCGTGCTGCGCCACGGCCTCACCGCCTCCCCGAGATCGCGCGGGTCGGACACCCGGTACGGGTCCGCGCATCCTGCCGAGCGCGCGCAGGAGAAGCGGTCCGCCAGCGCGTCGGCGACCGCCGCGCCCATCGCGCGGCCGAGCCGGGCGAACGCCGCGTCTCGCCCGGTGACGAGCTCGCGCTCCTTCTGAAAGTCGAGGACCACCAGCTCGACCGGCACGACGCCATGCACGCCGACCGACACCAGCAGGCGGACGGTCTCGTCCGCCTCGAGGAACTCGTCGGCGTACACGCGCAGGACGACCGCGCCGGCATGGTCCTGCGGGGCGAAGACCACCGGCTCCGGCGCCCGCGAGGCGAGCGTCACGTCGTGCGGCACGGATGCGCCGGCATTGGCACCGGGAGCGAGGCTGACACGGGCCTCGAACGTCCCGCTCGGCAGCCCGCAGACGCCGCCCGTCTCCCCCGGCAGTGGCCCAAGACGGGCCGCGAGCGGCACGGCGACGTCGATCCACGGCGCCACCTCCGGGTCGGGCTCCTCGAGCACGACGCTGTGCACCGTCGACGGACAGATCTCGGCTCCCGAGCCCCCGACCCAGAGCGTAGCGCCGCCGTCGAGCACTTCCTCCTGGTGGTCGTCGTCCACGATCTCGACCTTCCGGATCGCGGTGAACGCGGGCCAGGAGACGCCGTCGATGAGGGCGTAGACGAGCAGGTAGAAGTACTCGCGCGGCTCCTCGGCGACCAGGTCCGGCAGCACGGCCAGCGCCAGCGGATCCGCGTGGTCGAAGACGGCCAGCTCGCCCTCGCGGAAACGGACCCGCCGGTCGAAGCCCACGAAGTCCCGACCGGCCAGCGCCGTGCCGTCCATCGTGAGGATGCGGTAGGTGTAGGCCTCGGAGTGCAGTTGCGCATCGGCGAGGCGCGCCACGATCGGCAGCGGCGGCTTCGGCCGGTCGCCCTCGATGAGCGGCAGATCGCCGGGCACCCCGATGTCGAACACCACGAAGCCGGGGCCGTGGATCGCGACGTCGTCGTCGCTGATCTCGGCCACCGCGGTGACGCGGGTTTCGGGCCGGCCCTCCAGATGCGCCCAGATGGTGAACAGCTCCACCGGCTCCGGGACGCCGTCGGCGAGGATCTCCGCGAAACGCACGACGGCGCCGGGCCGGCCCGCCGGGACGACGGCGCGTCCGGCGTAGCCCCGGTAGTCGAGCCCGGGAACGGCGCTCCCGGAGACGAGCTCCGTGCCATAGACGATGGTCGTGGCGTCGGCGTTGTTCGGCCGCCGCAGCTCGACCACAGCCTCGAGGAAGACCGGCGGGTCGCCGGCGTCCGCCTCCAGCAGCGGGCGAGGGGCCAGCGGGCGGAGGCCGGGAAACTCGGTCACGTCGCGAATCTCGACCGCCCACTGCACGACCCGGACGCGGCCGAAGGCGGGCGTGTCCGAGATCTCGAACCGCAGCAGCAGGTTCTCGGCGCCCTCGACGAACCCGTCGGCGCAGATGCCGAGGACGACGTCGCCGACCTTGTCGAGGTCGTCGGGCTGCACCACGAACTCGCCGGCGCCGTCCACGAAGTCCGCGCGCGGGTCGGCGCACGACGGCCCCCCGGCCGCCGACGCCGAATGCGCCCCCCACCGCACGTAGACCGGCGGCCGGGGACCCGCCGGGCCGTCCCTCTCCTGGGGCGGCTCGCCCGTCACCCGCACCACCAGGTTGACGTAGGAGACGCCCTCGAGCGGCTCGGCGACGGCGAGTGGGAAGACCTGGAGCGCGATGTAGCCGAGGACGTCGCCCGCGCCGCCCGGACCGGGGCCCGCCGCGTCGTTGTCCGCGATGGTCCCCAGCGCGTTGACGTGCAGGAGGCCGGGGTCCCCGCCCGCGCTGCACGACGATCCCGCCACGACGAAGTAGTCGACGAGGAGCTGGAAGGTCTCGGCCGCCTCGACCACGTCGTCGTCGTGGGTCGCAACGGCCACCGTGTAGCCGCTCCCGCCGACGCGGACGAAACCCTCGGACGCTTCCGGGGCGTAGTCGATCCCGGCCTGCGCCGACCCGTCGGCCGTGTGCCAGCGCACGCACAGCGAGAATCCGTCCGGCACCGAGGAGGGCACGAGGCTGAAGACCAGCGCGGCGCCCTCCTCACCCGACGCCTCGGTGACCGAGACGCCGCCGCCCGGCGTCACGCCCGGCTTGTCGTTGTCCTCGATGGTGCCAATCGCGATGGCGGCCACCGGAGCGGCGAGCTCCGGCGGGCACGAGGCGGCGCTGCCGTCCTCCGGAGGACGGACGACCTCATAGCGCACCACGAGCGACAGGCTTTCGGCCGGCTCCTCCTCGTCGTCGTCCACCGTCGATACCGGAACGGAGAAGCCACCGGTCGTGACGGCCAGCGGCGTCTCGCTCCGCACCGCCCGGTAGTCCTCGCCGACCGTCGCCGTGCCGTCGGCGGTGTGCCAGACGGCGCACACGGCCGCGCCGGCCACAACGCCCTCGGCCACCACCCGGAAGGCGAGGGTGCCGCCCTCGACGGCGGCGACATCGGCGACGCTCACCGAGACGGCGCCCTGGGCCGACACGGCCGCGGGCGCGAGCAGCAGGGCCAGCACCGCGAGTGCGCACAGCGCTCGACGCAGCATGAGCCTTGCTCGAACGGCGGACCGCCGCGGGGGCCGGCTGCCGAGGCCGGCCGCCGTCGGAAGGAACCCGGCACCCAGCAGGGCGAGCACGAAGGGCGATCGGCGCGACATGACGTCTCCCGCGATAGAGGCCCGTTCCCGGATCCGGCCTGCGGTGCCGGACCATCGGACAGCGAACCGTACTGACCCGCCGCCGCCTCACGGTTTCCCGGAAGCGCCTCCCGGCGTCCCCGCCCCCGCCCCGGCGGGCCGTGGCGCAGTGCCGGCGGTCCCCGA
>WTGR01000395.1 GCA_011523485.1 Acidobacteriota bacterium | reverse complement strand
TGCTGCCGATGCTCTACTCGGAGGGCGTCAACGACGGGCGCATCTCCCTGGAGCGCTTCGTGGAGGTCACCTCGTCGAATCCCGCCCGCCTGTTCGGGCTGTACCCCCGCAAGGGGACCATCGCCGTCGGATCGGACGCCGACCTCGTGCTGTGGGACGCGAACGAAACGCGCACGATCCGCAACGAGGACATGTTCTCGGGCAGCGGCTACTCGATCCACGCGGGACGGGAGGTGACCGGCTGGCCGCAGCTCACGATCCGCCGCGGCGAGATCGTGTACCGGGACGGCGAGGTGCTGGGGACGGCCGGCAGCGGCGAGCTGGTGCGGCGCGAGCCGTGGCAGGAGCCTCCGTTCTAGGATTCCAGGAGCTTGGCAGGGCTTCGCCGCGGCTCCTACGCCCGGCTCCTGGCCGCGTCGGGACTCTCCGGGTTCACGACAACCTGTCGTGTCCGCGGCACGACGACCAGGTCCATATCCTCCATGGGGATGGCCCCCAGCAGGGGCTGCTCGCCCATGACCAGCGCTCCCGTGAACCCGACCCGGTTCTCGAAGCGCAGCTCGACCGGGCCGACGTAGGGAACCTGCACGACCCTGCCGTCGGCCAGGGTCACCGGTTTCCTTTCGGATTCCTCGAGCTGCAGGCGCCGCTGCAGCCAGCGTGGAATGCACAGGAACATCGTTCCCGTGTCGGCCAGCGCATCGATATCGACCGGCTCGAGATCGGGAAGTCTCGGGTTCCGCAACCGCACCTTCGCCCCTGTCAACCCCATGAATCGCTCCCCGTCGCGCATCGCTCGTGCGCCGATGATGCGCGCTCCGGACGACGGAGGGGGTTCAGTCCAACCGTTCGGCGCGCGTGACCTGCAGGGCCGTCCCCTGCCCGCAGCCGGGCGACTCGCCGAGAGTCCCCTCGAGCAGAATCTCGTCTCCCAGCGTAAGGTCCTGCACGTCACCTGTCAACACGTAGAGCTCCTCTCCCTCGCCCGCTTCGCTCAGGGTCAGGCAGCCGGCCGCGGCGTCCGTGATCCGTCCGCGGCGCCGCAGCGTCCCGTCGGGCTCCGTCACGTGAAAGGCGGCGGAGACCGCCAGGGGCCGGAAGTAGACGTCGACGAGGACGAAGTAGTGGGTGCGGTCGGCGGTGGCCCAGTCGGGTACCTCGACGACCGCGGACATCTCGCCCCGCTCGCTCGTGACGAGCTGGCGGAGGACCTCGAAGCTCGAGCGGGTCGCGCCCATCCCGAGGTAGACCGGCGTCAGTGCCGGCAGGTCGCGGGTCTCCACGGACACCTCGGTGCCCGGCGCGCCGCTGGCGGGGGAGAACACCGGAGCACGCGTGTGTACGGGATCGAGAGGCTGTGTCACTCGTTCATCCTACGCCCCGTCTCTCACCGGGTCCAGCCCGCGCGGGCGGTTCGCCGGTCCGGGATTTCACGCTGTCGATGGATTTTCGCTGGCGCTTGCGCCCAGGACTGATACACTGTGCCGATTCGGGAATCCGGCCGTCTGCGCGCGGTCGTTCGGCGCATGGCCGGGGCGATTTAGCCATGAGAACATTTGCTGCGCCCGCCGCTCTGCTCGCCGTCCTCCTCGCGGCCGCGGCCCTGTCCGTCGACACGGCTGCCCGCACGCCGGCCCAGGAGGCCGTTGCCGCGCCCGCGGGGTCGGTCCCCGACCACGCGGAATTGACCGGGGTCGTGCAGCGGTACTGCCGGACCTGCCACAACGACCGCATGCTGACCGGCAACCTCTCGCTGGAGGACTTCGACGTCGACACGGCGGCGAGCAATCCGGAGGAGGCCGCGCGCACCGAGAAGATGATCCGCAAGCTGCGGGCCAACATGATGCCCCCGCCCGGCGTGCGGCGGCCCGCGGCCGGGACGCTCGCCGCGCTCGTCCAGACGCTGGAGTCGGTGGTGGACCAGGGGGCCGCGGACAATCCGAACCCCGGCTACCGGACCTTCCAGCGCCTGAACCGGTACGAGTACGAACGGGCCGTCCACGACCTGCTGGGGTTGCAGATCGACGCGGGCGACTACCTCCCGCTCGACACGATGAGCGCCAACTTCGACAACATCGCCGACGTCCAGATGCTGT
>WTGR01000501.1 GCA_011523485.1 Acidobacteriota bacterium | reverse complement strand
CGCAGGTTGCCGATCCGGATGCCGTACTCCCAGCCCGGATGCTGGCCGTTGCGCGACGAGGCGGAGTCGGCGACGTAGACCGTGTCGTCGGCGGCGATGTGGAGGCCGCTCGGCCGGCTGTACTGGTAGAACTCCTCGATGAACGCGCCGTCCGTGTCGAACACCTGGAGACGGTCGTTGCCCCGGTCCGCGACCACGACGCGGCCGCGCGAGTCGAGAGCGATGGCGTGCGGCGTGCGGAACTGGCCCAGTCCGCCGCCGTGCGAGCCCCATTCGGCGAGATAGCTCCCGTCCGGCGCGAACTTGACGACGCGCGCCGTCGTGTGCGGCCCGGCCCCGGGGAGCTGGCCGCCGTGGCCGTCGGCGACGTAGATGGTCCCGTCCGCCGCGACCACCACGTCGCATGGCTGGTCCAGGGTGCTCTGTCCGGCGGCGCCGACGCCGGGCGTGCCCAGCGTCATCAGCAGCTCGCCCCGCGGGCTGAACTTCATCGCCACGTGGCCCTTGCGCTCGCGATGGGGATCCACGCCGTCGGGCCCCTGTGCGTCGGTCACCCAGACGTTTCCGTCGGGGTCGACGTGCAGCCCGTGCGGCTGGATCATGAGTCCGGCGCCGAAGCTGGCGACGAGGTTGCCCGCCGGGTCGAACTTCAGGACCGGGTCGAGATCGACGCCGGCGCAGGAGTTGCCGCCGCAACGTTCGGCGACCCACACGTGGCGCCCGTCCCGGTCCATGTCCACACCGCCGGTCGAGCCCCATTCGCGGCCTTCCGGCAGCTTCGTCCAGCCGTCGATGGTCGCGTAGGGATTCGGGGCGTCGTTTTGAGGCGCGATGTCGGGCTGTGCAGCGACAGGACCCGCTGCCCCGACGAGCGCGCCGAGCGCAAGGGACAGCGCTGCCGGGAGCCTGGGCGCGCGGAGCCTGGATGCCATGAATGCCATCGTCATTCCCGAACCGTAACACGCACGCGCGGCGGACGCGGGGTCAGCCGTCCAGCGCGGCCAGCCTCTCGCGCGCCTCGCGCGCCGGCTCGAATTCCTCGTTGGCGTTCTCCGACGCCGCGAGAGCGCGTCGCAGGTGCTCGATGGCACCGGCGGCGTCGGGCTGCCGGTCCAGCGTGCGAGTCCGAGCCGTAGCGATACGGCGGGACGGTCACGTCGTCACACCAGGGGCTGCAGGTCGCCCAGCATGGTGGGAACGAGCTCGGCGACGGTCGGGTGAACGTGCACTGCGCGTTGAATCACCGTGTACGGCGCCTTCGCGTACATGACGTCGAGGATGGCGTGGACGGCCTCGTCGCCGCCGACGCCGAGAATGGCGGCGCCGAGGATCTGCTTGTTCGAGGCGTCGACCAGCACCTTCATGAATCCCTGCGTCTCGCCGCGCTGGACCGCGCGGCCGACCTTCGTCATCGGCCGTTTGGCCACCAGCGCCGGACGTCCCGACGCCCGCACCTGTCGCTCCGTCATCCCGACGCGGCCGAGGGGCGGATCGATGAACAGGCCGTAGCAGTCGATCCGGTCCGACACCCGGCGGCGGTCGCCGTGCAGCAGGTTCGCGGCCACGATTTCGTAGTCGTTGTAGGCGGTGTGGGTGAATGCGCCGCGGCCGTTGCACTCGCCGAGCGCCCATACGCCGGAGACACTCGTCGCGAGCGCGTCGTCGACGCGTACATGACCACGCGCGTCCACTTCGACGCCGGCGGCTTCCAGGCCGAGGTCGTCGGTGTTGGGACGGCGTCCCGCGGCCACGAGGAGCATGGATCCGGTCACGCCGGGTGGACCGTCGTCGCAGGCGACGTTGGCGACAACCCTGTCACCGAGCGTGTCGACACCCATGCAGTCGGCGTTGAGGCGGACCTCGACACCCTCTGATTCGAGAATCTCCCTGACGGCCGACGACACGTCGGCCGACTCGCGCGGGAGCAGCCGGTCGCCCCGGTGAATCAGCGTCACGCGGCTGCCGAACCGCCGGTACATCTGGGCGAACTCGATGCCGATGTAGCCGCCGCCGATGATGACGAGGTGCTCCGGCAGGGAGTCGACCGCCATCATGCCCGAGTTGGTCCGGTAGGGGACCCGGTCGAGTCCGGGGAACGA
>WTGR01000945.1 GCA_011523485.1 Acidobacteriota bacterium | reverse complement strand
CCAGGCGCTCCAGGTTGCCGTCCTCGTCGACGATGATCTCGGCCTCGGTGGACCAGCGCGCCGCGCGCCACTTGTTCTCGCGGACGATCCAGTGCCGGTGGAGCGGCATGTACATCCCCTCGTCGTACTTCTCTCCCAGCCAGACCACCAGCGCCTGGATCAGCGCGGTGACGGCCATCACCTCGTCCAGCGTCGGCAGGCCGTCGCAGATGCGCACCTCGATGGTGCCGAAGTTGGGATGGGGGCGGACGTCCCACCAGATCTCCCGAATCGACTCGATCGCCTTGGCGCTGACCAGGGTGATCATCAGCCGCTGGAACTCCGCCCAGTTGAGCAGACGGTAGGGCAGGCCGGCGGTCGGCAGGCTCTCGAATATCTTGCTCCGGCAGGACGCCAGTCCGGTGTCGGCGCCGTTGAAGAAGGGCGAGCTGGCGGAGAGCGCCAGCAGGTGCGGCAGGTAGGTGGTCAACCCGTTGCTGACCGCGATCGCCTTCTCGCCGCTCTCGATGCCTACATGGACATGAACGCCGAAGATCATGAGGCGGCGCGCCGGCCACTGGCACTGATCGACCAGCCGCCGATAACGCTCCGAGTCGGTGATCCGCTGCTCCGCCCACTTCGAGAAGGGGTGCGTGCCGACGCATGCCACCTGGTAGCCGAGCCCGTCGGTGACGGCGAGGAGCTGGGAGATGCGCTCCTGCAGGTCCCGGCGCACGGCGGCGACATCCTCGCAGACGTCCGTGTTCAGCTCGATGGTCGACTCGATGAGCTCCGCCTTCACGTGCGCGACGTCGGCGGTCTTCTGCAGAATCGCCGGCGCGCCGGCGACCAGGTTCATGGTCTCGGGATCGAGAAGCTGCAGCTCGAGCTCCACCCCGACCGTCGGACGCGGCGATCCACGGAACGCAATCCTCATCAGTGCCCCTTCCCGAACGTTCTTGCCGGCGCGCGAGCCAACTGATTATATGGGGGTCGTGCCGCCGCGCCGCTCGCCCTTCTGGCGTTACACCGCGCTGCAGGTGCCGGGCTGGGTGCTGGCCGTGGCCCTCGGCTGGTGGATCCGCACGTCGTTCGACGCACCGGGATGGGTGGCGCCCGCGATCCCGCTCGCCTGGGTCGTCAAGGACATGGCGCTCTACCCGCTGCTGCGCAGCGCCTACGACGTGAACGAGGCGCCCCCGGTGGAGCGCCTCGTCGGGCGCCGCGGGGTGGCCGTCGAGCCGCTGGCCCCGTCCGGCTACGTGCGCATCGGCGGCGAGCTCTGGCGGGCGCGGGCGGGGGACGCGACCCGCATCTCCACGGGCCTGGCGGTGGAAGTCGTCGGCGCCGAGGGGCTCGTCCTGTCCGTTCGGCACGCCGGCGCGGAAACGAGCGACGACGAGCAGGCCGACTCCGTTCGACAACCGTCCGGTTGAAGGCCGCCGGACGAGGCGCCGGACGCCGGACGCCTCTCACGCGCCGGCGCCTGTCGCCCCCGCATTCCGGGCGGGCACGCCGCCCGCCTGCGCCCGCTGCCAGTCGACGGTGCGCCGGAGCCCCTCCTCGACCGCCACGGCCGGCGCAAGGCCCAGGAGCTCGCGGGCCAGCGACACGTCCGCCTGCGAGTGCCGGACGTCGCCGGGACGCGCGTCGGCGCGGCGCGGCTCGATGAAGCTCCCGGTGGCCCGCTGCAACGCGGCGTAAAGCTCGTTGACCGACAATCGGCCGCCGCGGGCGACGTTGACGGCCCGCCCCGAGATCCCCGGTGCGGCGCAGGCCTGCAGGACGCCGCGGGCGACGTCGGTGACATGGATGAAATCGCGCGTCTGCTCGCCGTCCCCGTAGATCGTCGGCGGGCGTCCTTCGAGCAGCGCCGCCGTGAACAGCGAGATGACTCCCGAGTAGGGCGACAGCGGCGACTGCCGCGGTCCGAACACGTTGAAGAACCGCAGCGCCACCGTCTCCAGCCCGTACAGCCGGCTGAACAGCGCCGCGTACTGCTCTCCGATCAGCTTGTGCAACGCGTACGGCGACAGGGGCGCGGGGCGCAGCCCCTCGTGGCTGGGCAGGGTCTCCGACTCGCCGTAGACGGACGAGGAGCTGGCCAGCACCAGCCGCCGCACGCCGGCCTCGCGGGCCGCGAGCAGCAGCTCGTGCGTCGCCTCGACGTTGGCGCGGTGGGCACGGCGAGGCTCCCGCACGGATCGCGCCACCGAGGGGATCGCCGCCAGGTGGATGGCGCAGTCGACGCCGGCCACCGCCGCCTCGGCCACCTGCCGCTCGGCGAGGTCGGCCTCGACCAGCTCGATCGCCGGATGCGCCGCCAGATTGTCGCGGCAGCCGGTCGACAGGTCGTCCACCACGCGGACCGCGTCGCCGCGCGCGGCGAGCGCATCCACGACGTGGGACCCGATGAACCCGGCGCCGCCGGTGACGAGATAGCGCGCCATGCCTGGGAGCTCGCGGCAGGCTCCGGCGGGGTCAATCCGCCGGGAACAGGGACCGGTCGATGGCGGGAACCACCTCGAGGGCGTTCCGGTAGTAGACCTTGCGCAGTACCTGGTCGGGCAGATCCATCCCGTACATCTGCCAGAAGGCGTGGTAGCGCCGGTAGTAGTCGAAGTACTCGTCTGCGGTCTCGAACACGCGCCAATAGTAGGGGAACTCCTCCGGCGCGTAGCTGTCCTTGCCGAACAGGATCCGATCCTGGTGCTCGATGAAGAACGCACGGGCGGTCCGCGGCTGGCGGCCCAGCTCGTACAGAATCGCCCCGGTCTCGGCGTACACGTTCGGCAGCCGGTCGAGCAGCGCCCCGAGTCGGCCGAGGTCGTTGGCGTGCCAGCCCATGTGGGCGGCGATGAACGTCGTGTCCGGATGGCGCGCGAAGCGGCGGTCGCGCTCGCCCATCATCGTCTCGAAGGAGGGGTGCCGATCCGCGGGAAGCCGGCGGTCGGGCAGCAGCGTCAGCTCCAGCCAGCGCTCGTTGAAGCGATCGACGGGCTCGTAGAACGACTGCGGCTCCCCCACGTGCATGAGCACCGGGATGCCGAGCCGCCCGGCCGCCTCGAAGACCGGGTCGAGCTCCGGATCGTCCACCGGCACGCGCTCCCCGCGCCGGTCGCGCACGTCGATGCCGAAGTTCTTGAAGAACTTCAGGCCCGCGGCCCCCGCCGCCACGTCCCGCTCGAGCTGCGCGGCCGCGCGCTCGCCGAAGCCGGGCCCCACGCCGCCGCGGAAATCGAGATTGGCGAAGCACACCATCCGCCGCGGGTGGCGGCTCCCGGCGACGGTATCGACGCAGCGCTCCAGGGTGCCGCCGGATCCGCCGCTCAGGTTGACGAGGACGGCGAGGTTCAGCGCGTCCATCTCACCGGCGATCTCGTCCAGCCGCCGGGCGGAGAACCCGGGCCAGTGGTGACTGTGCACGTCGACGACGGGGAACCGCGCCCGCGGCACCTGGTTGGCGTCGACCACGAGGGTCGAGCGCGGCGTGTAGTCCTCCACGCTCAGCGCCGGCTCGCCGGTCCGCCGCTCCCGGCTTCGCTGCGCCTGCACCACGATCACCGCCACCACCGCGACGAGCGCCAGCAGCACACCCGCGATCGCAGCCCATCGTCGTCGCATGTCGCCTCCGAGCCGCGGCGCGTTCAAGGCGGCGAAACGGTGCATGGACCGCCGGCGCCGCCTGGTGAATGCGCCGCGAGGGATTCCGCCGCAGCCGGCGCGTAAGCCGAATTCTGTACCGCGTTCGGTCACGCCATGAGCGCGTCGTCACGCGGCGGCGACCATTCCTCTGGCCCCGCCGTCGCCGGCGGGATCGAGCAACCTACCCGGAGGCCTCGGACGGGCCGCCCTGTAGCGCCTCCCTATTTGGTCTTGCTCCGTGCGGGGTTTAGCCTGCCATCCCCCTTGCGGGGGACGCGGTGCGCTCTTACCGCACCTTTTCACCCTTACCGCGCGCCGAGCGAGCGTGCGCGGCGCGCGGCGGTATGTTTTCTGTGCCACTTTCCTTCAGGTCGCCCTGACCGGGCGTTACCCGGCGCACTGCCCTGCGGAGTTCGGACTTTCCTCCCCGTCCGGTCGCGGCCGAAGCCGCGCCGGACGCAGCGGCCGCCCGGCCGACTGCGGCGGAATGTCAAAGAACGCTGTCGTCAGCCGTCGCTCTCCTGGCTGATGCGGTACTGCTCCAGCTTCTTGTAGAGATTACTACGGGGCGTGTCGATCTCTTCGGCCGTGCGGGAGATGTTCCAGTCGAGCTCCCGCAGTCTGGCGACGAGGAAGCTGCGCTCGCTGGCCTCCTTGAACTCGCGCAGGGTGCGCGCCGCCGCCGCCGCGCCGGCCGCTGCCGGCCGCTCGTCGAGCCGCAACACCGAACGCACGTCGCCGAGCGTGATCGACTGCCCGGAAACCATCACCAGCAGGCGCTCGACCGAGTTGCGCAGCTCGCGGACGTTGCCCCGCCAGTGGTGCCGCGCGAGCGCGCCGACCGCCTCCTCGCTGAACGGCTTCGGCCGAAAGTTGTTCTCCCGCGCGAACATCGTCGCGAAGTGCCGTACGAGCAGGGGAATGTCCTCCGCCCGCTCGCGCAGCGGCGGCACCTGAATCGGCAGCACGCTCAGGCGAAAGTACAGGTCCTCCCGGAACTCGCCCGCGTCGATGGCCTGCTCCAGGTTCCGGTGGGTCGCGGCCAGGACGCGAACGTCCACGCGGATGGTGCGGGCCGATCCCAGCCGCTCCACCTCCCCCTCCTGGAGAACCCGCAGCACCTTGGCCTGCGTCTTCAGCGACATGTCGCCGATCTCGTCCAGGAAGATGGTGCCGCGGTCCGCCTGCTCGAACTTCCCCACCTGCTTCTCGGTGGCGCCGGTGAACGACCCGCGCTCGTGACCGAACAGCTCCGACTCGATCAGGTCGTCGGGGATCGCGGCGCAGTTGACCTGCACGAACCGCTCGCGGACCCGCGGACCGTTGCGATGGATGGCGCGCGCGACCAGCTCCTTGCCGACGCCGCTCTCGCCCTGAATCAGCACCGCGCTCCGTACGGGCGCGGCACGGCGGATCTCCTCGGTCATCGCGTGCAGCGCGCGGCTGTCCCCCACCATCTCGTGGCGCGCCTCGGCGGCCCGCCGCCAGCTCCGGTTCTCCGTGCGGAGCCGGCGCTGGTTCAGCGCGTTGCGGATCGTGACGGTCACGCGGTCGGTCGACAGCGGCTTCTCGAGGAAGTCGAACGCCCCGAGCCGGGTCGCCTCCACGGCCGTGCTCACCGTCCCGTGCCCGGAGATGATGACCACCGGCAGCAGCTCGTCCAGGGCCCGGATCTTGCGCAGCACCTCGATGCCGTCCATCCCCGGCATCTTGACGTCGAGGAACACCAGATCCGGATCGTCGCGCTCGACGCACGCCAGCCCCGCCTGCCCGCTGGGGGCGAGCAGGCACTCGTAGCCGTCGTACTCCAGGATCATTTTCAACGAGTCGCGGATGGCGATCTCGTCGTCGATGACCACGATGCGGTGCTTCATGGCGGCCCTGCGTCCAATCCCGCCGCGCACGCGACGATGCGGCGGCGGTCGATTGTCCGCCGGGCGCGGCGGCGCAGGCAAGGCGAGCAGCGTACGGTCCCGCGCGACAGCGGGCGCAGCTTCACTCGCGAGGCGGATCGGCGCTCGCCGCCGGCGCAGCCGGATCGGTTGCAGGCTCCGATTGCGGATCCGGATCCCCCGCCGGCGCAGCGGCGTCCGGCTCGGCTTCGTCCGGCGCCGCCACCGACTCCGTGTCCGCCTCGTCAGCGGCCGGCGCGACCGCGGGGAGGCCAGCCCCGATGCCGCTCAATTCGCCGCGCAGGACGGCGATCTGGTCCTCGAGTGCGTCGCGCACGTCGTCGACGCGGGTGTTCGCGCCGGCGATCTCCGCCATGACGTCGGTGCGCAGCTCCTCGATCCGCTCGTCCACGTCGTCGATGCGCGTGCTCAGGCTGCCGCTGACGCTGGCGATCTGCGCCGAGAGCAGTCCGGTCGCCAACAGGACGACCGGCACGAGCGTGCCGATGATCCACTTCGCGTCGCCGCCCATGGCGATGGCCTCGATGTCCGGCGTGTCGTGAACTGCCGACCCCGAGCCTGCCGGCGGCGCCGCGTGGACGGGCGCGTCGGTCGCCGGCGCCTCCTGGACGGGCGCGTCGGTCGCCGGCGCCTCCTGGACGGGCGCGTCGGTCGCCCCCGCCTCCTGGATGGCCACGCCGGCCGCCCCCGCCTCTTCGACGGCCACGGCATCCGCCGCCGCCGGCGCCGCATCGGCGGCGGCCGCCCCCGCGGCATGCCGCTCCAGGCAGCTCCGCAGCTCGTCGCCCGAGCGAATGACGTGCGTGCCGGGAAGGCGCGGATCCACCTGATCCGGCGTGTAGCCGGTGGGCTCGCCCGTGCTGCCGTTGACGATCCACGAAGCCTCCGGCCGGCGGGCGCCGAGCAGGCGGGAGACCGCCTGCGGCCGAACCCCCAGAACCTCGCCGACGGCCCCGAACGTCGCCCGCACCGGCACGGCGTTTAGGTAATCCAGAATCGTCTCGATGGTCATGCGCCGGAGAGTAGCACACGCCCGGCCGGGTGACCGCAACAGATTCGACGGTTCGTGCCATCCTCCGAGGCGGCGGAAGCGGGGCAGTCGTCGTCGCAGCTCCCGTTGGGGCGGCTACTTCCTGTCCCCGTCTTCAAATCGACGCGGCGCGCCCGGCATCGAGCCCCGAATCGTACCCGGCAGCGGACCGTGGACGAACAGCAATGCGAGCCCCGCCCGCGAGGCGGGTGTCATACCGGGTGCGCAGTCCCGCTTCCGTCGCCCAAGGAGGGGTACGCAATGACCGGCAACACCCAAGACACCCACCACCTCCGCACGGACGACATGCACGTGGTCTGCCCGCGCGCAGCCGGCGTGGACGTCCACAAGACGCGGATCACCGCCGCGCTGCGCGTCTGCGAGGCGGGCGGTGGACCGGCACGTGTAATGACGCAGGAGTTCAGCGCGCTGCCGGATGGACTGCAGGCGATGACCGACTGGCTCCTCGACCACAGCGTCACCGCGGCGGCGCTGGAGAGCACCGGGGTCTACTGGAAGGCCCCGTTCGAAGCCCTCGAAGACGCCGGCATCCGTGCCGACCTGCACCATGCCGCGCACGTCCGGCAGATTCGCGGCAGAAAGACAGACGGCAGCGACAGCCTCTGGCTCGCTCGCGTGTGCCAGTTCGGTCTCGTCGCGCCCAGCTTCGTCCCGCCGCGTCGCTTCCGCCAGATGCGGCAGTTGACCCGCTACCGCCGGACGCTCGTCGCCGAGCGCAGCCGCGCACGCAATCGGATCCACAAGATCCTCGACCACGACGGCCTCCGCCTCGGCGGCGTCCTGTCTGACATCTTCGGCATGAACGGGCGGCGCATACTCGACGGCCTCGCCGCCGGCCGCCCTGCGCGTCGCATCCTGGCCGATGTCACCGGCCACATCCGGGGCAAGCTGGAACTGCTGAGCAGAACCCTGGCCGCCACGCTCGACCCGCTCGCGCTGGTCACGCTGCAGATGCAATTGGAGGCGATGGACCGGACCGAGGCCGCGCTCGCCGCACTCGACAGGCGCATCCAGGCCGCCTTGGCGGACTACCGGCGCCCCCTGGTGCTGCTGCAGACGATTCCGGGCATCGATCTTCGTAGCGCCGCGGCGATCCTCGTCGAGATCGGACCGGACGTCGCAGCGTTCCGCAGCGCACGCCATCTCGCCGCCTGGGCCGGGGTGGCTCCCGGTAACCATGTCAGCGCGCGCAAACGCCGCTCCGGGCGGGTGCGCCCCGGGAACCGCATGCTACGAGCCACACTGGCCGAATGCGCCCACGGCGCCGCCCGCAGCACCAGCTCGCAGTTCCACCGCTACCACCAGGAGCTTGCGAAGCGCCTCGGCTACAAGCGAGCCATCCTCGCCACTGCTCACAAGCTGCTGCGTGTGATCCATGCCGTGCTGAGCAATGACCGGCCGTACTCCGATCCGCGCATCGACTACGAGGGTCTCGTGATCGAATCCGGCGCGCCGCGCTGGATCCGCGTGCTCAAGCAGGACGACTTGATCGAGGAGGTGCGATCCATGGGAACCTGATTCAAGGGATATCCGGGATCAAGCTGCCGTGTGCCGGGCCATAGACGGGGCTGCCCGGACCGCCGAGATGATCCGGGTCCTTCCGTTCGCTGCTCAATCGCCTGCGCGATCCTGCCGATCCGCGGTTACGCCCTTGGTGTGTCCGCATGGGGTGTCGTTTCATAGCAATGAGGCCGCGGGTATTCCCCGCGGAAGACCCGGGCCGACGGGTGTGATCTCGGGCGCCTCGAGGTTGCTTCAATGAGGCCGCGGGTATTCCCCGCGGAAGACTTGCCGTCGTCGTCGCTGCGCACCTGCTGCGGCACGCTTCAATGAGGCCGCGGGTATTCCCCGCGGAAGACTTTGCTCCTTGTGGAATGGAGGAGAGAGTGGGATTCGCTTCAATGAGGCCGCGGGTATTCCCCGCGGAAGACTTATAAAATATCGTCCTAGCTAGTTACGTGAAATTCAGCTTCAATGAGGCCGCGGGTATTCCCCGCGGAAGACGAAAGCGAAGCGAATCGAAGACCTTGAGGCGACGATGCTTCAATG
>WTGR01000722.1 GCA_011523485.1 Acidobacteriota bacterium | reverse complement strand
CTCGCGAGGCGTCGCTGACCATCGAGGGGATCCCGATCGTCAAGCCGCCGTGGGGCCGCATCACCGCGATCGACCTCAAGGCGGGGGAGATTCTCTGGCAGGTGCCGCACGGCGAGACGCCGGACAACATCCGTAACCACCGGCTGCTCGAGGGTGTCGACATCCCGCGCACGGGGCGCATCGGGCGGGTCGGGACGCTCAACACGCCGACGATGGTGATTGCCGGCGAGGCGGGAACCTTCACAACGCCCTCCGGAGAGGTCGGCGCGATGCTGCGCGCCTACGACAAGATGTCGGGCGAGGAGCTCGGCGCCGTCTACATGCCGGCCGGGGTGACCGGGTCGCCGATGACCTACCTGCACGAAGGGCGGCAGTACATCGTCACGGCGATCGGCGGCGCCGGGTTCCCGGGCGAGCTGATCGCCTACCGGCTGCCGGAGGAGTAGACGCACCGGCGGCGCTTGGTGCGTCGCCGGTGCCCGGGCCGGGGCCGGGATCCCGTACCCGCAGCCGCTTCACCGGATCGAAGTGCCTGCGGTTGCGGGTGACGAGGGCCAAGTCGTACTCGATAGCCGTCGCGGCAATGAGGGCGTCGGGCGTGGCGATGCCGGTCTCCCGGCGAATCCGTCCGGCCCGCTCCGCTACGCTGCGGCCCACCGCCAGTTCCCGGAAGGGATCGAGAAGTCGCTGGACGAGCGCCGACCCGACCGCGCCGGAGAGCAGCTCGCACCGGGTGATGACCGAGTAGTGGACCCGGTTCCGACCTGGTTTCAGTGCTCTGGCGCCGCGCAGATGGTCGATGAAGACGTCCGTGTCGACCAGCAGGTCAGCCACCGGACCGCCCGGAGGCTTTCAGCCGGTCGGATCGGGCCTCCCAGTCGTCGCGCGCCGGGGCCCGTGCCTCCGGTGCGGCGCCGAACGTGCTCTCCAGGGCGCTCGTCGGATCGACCGGCGCTTGTTCGATGTACATCTCTACCGCCTCGCGAACGACAGATGCGAGACTCGCGCCCCGCGCGCCCGCGATCTCATCGAGGCGCTGGCGCTGCGACGACCGCAGGTAGATCTGCGTGCGGGTGGCCGACATACAGCGCAGTATACAGCAAACGGACGCATCTCGCGCCTCCCTCCGATCACGAGGGTCGCCCGCGCTCCCGTTACGGACGCTCTTCGATGCGGTAGAGGTGGTTGTCGCTGCGGATGAACAGTGCGCCGTCCGCGACCGCCATCGAGGCGAGCGTCAATCCATCGAGCTGGTTCCGGGCCAGCACACGGAACTCGGGGCCGGGAGCGAGCACCGTCGTCACGCCCTCTTCGTTCTGGAAGTAGATCCGCCCGTCGACGAACACCGGCGAGGCGGAGTGGTTGCCGCCCAGCCGTTGCTGCCAGTGGATGTCGCCGGTCCGTGCGTCGACGCAGGTCGCGATGCCGAAGTCGGTGACGACGTACAGCTCGTCGCCGACCAGGATCGGCGAGGGCGTGAGCGGCGCCCCGCGGCGGAGCCGCCAGGCGATGTGCGAGCGCGTGACGTCGCCCTCTCCGTCGGCGCGCACCGCGAGCAGGGTCGGGGCCTGGAAGCCGGTGGACAGGTAGACGAGCCCGTGCCCGTAAATGGGTCGCGGGACGTTCGAGAACCCGTTCGGGTAGCGGACCCGCCAGATTTCGCGCCCGGTCTCCGGGTCGTGCCCGCTGGCGCGGAACGCGCTGACGTTGAAGATCTGGTCGCGGTCCCCCACGCGAATGAGGAGCGGCGTCGAGTAGGCCTGCGACACGGGATCGGGACGGGTCGACCGCCAGCGTTCTTCGCCGGTGCGCGCGTCCACCGCTACGAGATAGGCCGTGTCGTAGCCGTCGATGCTGATCACGAGCCGGCCGTCGTGCAGAATGGGCGAGCCGCCGTTCCCGTGCTGCGAGATGTAGGGGAAGCGGGTGCGCCACAGGACGTCGCCCGACGTACTGACTGCCGCCGTACCGGTGGCGCCGAAGTGCACGTACACCCGCTCGCCGTCCGGGTCGAGGACCGGGGTCGGCGAGGCGAAGCTGTTCTTCGGGTTGAGCAGGTAGGTCTCGTCGCTGCCGAACACCTCCACGTCGAGGGTGTTGGC
>WTGR01000704.1 GCA_011523485.1 Acidobacteriota bacterium | reverse complement strand
GTCTCCGAGGTCAACACGGCCGACGTGCTGGAGATCCTCTCGCCGATCTGGCACGTCAAGGCGGCGACGGCTAGGGAAGTCCGCCAGCGCATCCGTGCGGTGCTGGAGTGGGCCATCGCCCTCGACATGCGCAACGACAACCCGTGTGACCGCGTCGTGCCGGTGCTCGGCCCGCAGAACGACATCGTGACGCACCGGCAGGCGCTGCCCCACCAGGACGTGGCCGCGGCCATCGAGACGGTGCGGGAGTCGAAGTCCGGGCAGCCCGCCGTCAAGCTGGCGTTCGAGTTTCTCGTGTTGACGGCCGCCCGGTCCGGCGAGGTCAGGCTCGCCACGTGGGACGAGATGGACGCGGCCGGGCGCGTCTGGACCGTGCCGGCGCTGCGGATGAAGGCGAAGCGCGAGCACCGTGTCCCGCTGTGCGGCCGGGCGCTGGAGGTCCTCGACGCGGCGCGGGCGCTCGGCGACGGCACCGGCCTCGTGTTCCCGATGCGGAGCGGGCGGGCGATCGCCATGTCGACGTTGCCCAAGATGCTCCAGTACCACGAGGTCGCCGCCGTTCCGCATGGCTTCCGATCCTCGTTCCGGGACTGGGCCGCCGAGAAGACCGACCACCCGCGCGAGGTCATCGAGGCCGCGCTGGCTCACGTCGTCCAGAACAAGGTCGAGGCGGCCTACGCGCGGTCGGACCTGTTCGAGCGGCGGCGCCGGCTCATGGACGACTGGTCCGAGTACCTCGACGAACACCGCAGACACGCGCCCCGGTGACTACCCGCCGGCCATCCGTTTACGCGTTTACCGTTCCGCTCACCCTGGGGGTGGAAACGCGTAAACGGTAAACGCAACTGCGCTTCCGCGAAGCGTCTCCCAAGCGTTTGCGGCCCGTTTCCATTGGCGGAAACGTCGGTAACGGTCGCTCGGACTCGTCGTGCCACGGACGCAGAGCGGGAACCACCCCGGCGGCCAGCGCGTCAACCCGCTGCGCGGGTCCTACACTTCGTTTCGGCCTTTCAGGTGACCCGCTGGCCGCCGGGGCGGAAGACAGGCACCTATTGGGCCGGAAGCACGCTTCCGGCCCGTGAACGAACCGGAATCCCACCAAGCCGACCACCACCCGGCAGCCAGCACGGGTCAGCGGCCGTCATCTGCTGTGCGCCTCATCTCGCCGGCAATCGTGGCCACGTCCCGCGCCACCGATGTCAGCACGCGACGGACCAACCCCGTCGTCGTCCACGTCAGCAGGCTGAAGTGCTCCGCGGCGAGCAGAACCGCGTCGCCGCCGACCACGAGCTGGACGCGCGTGGCGACCGCGCACGCGTCGGTGTCCAGCACGGGCAGCACCAGCGCCGACACGTCGAGGCTCACCCCGTCGATCACGGCCGGCGGCTCGAGAACCACGGCCTCGAACCCGTTCCGACGCAAGGCCGCCTCCGCCTCCGCCGAGAGAAGGTCCGCATCGAACCTGCACGCATCGTCATCGACTCGGGCGAGCAAGGTTGCTCGTCACGTGGACGGCATCGGCTCGGGCGGCCACCTCGAATCCGGGGAAGTAGTCCTGCGCGGCGGCCGGCACGGGCGTGAGCACGGCCGCCGGCACAGCGACCACCGCCGACCACCAGCCCGGACTCGTCATCAGCTCATCCCGTCTGGGCAACCGCGACGTTCATCCGCCGCCGCCACGTCCGCGTCAGCCCCGAGCGTACCCCCCGACGACCAGGCCCGCGCCAACCTCTCATCGAGCCCGAGCGCGAGGAACCCAAGCGGCCGGAGACCCACGCCGCCGGGACGACAGAGACCAGCCGCGCAGCCGGGTCGAGATCGCCGTCGATCACAACGACCAGGGAGACATCGGACGCGAGGAGGACCGTGAATGTGCCGCGCGAGACTGTGATCAGCCCTCTTCCGTCGATCACAGCCCGATCACACCTCGGATCACACTCGCCCCTGCCGAAGCGCCCCGGCTTCTTTGATTCAACTGCACATTCGCGATCCACCATCGGAACCAGCACGGGTCAGCGGCCGTCATCTGCTGTGCGCCTCATCTCGCCGGCAATCGTGGCCACGTCCCGCGCCACCGATGTCAGCACGCGACGGACCAACCCCGTCGTCGTCCACGTCAGCAGGCTGAAGTGCTCCGCGGCGAGCAGAACCGCGTCGCCGCCGACCACGAGCTGGACGCGCGTGGCGACCGCGCACGCGTCGGTGTCCAGCACGGGCAGCACCAGCGCCGACACGTCGAGGCTCACCCCGTCGATCACGGCCGGCGGCTCGAGAACCACGGCCTCGAACCCGTTCCGACGCAAGGCCGCCTCCGCCTCCGCCGAGAGAAGGTCCGCATCGAACCTGCACGCATCGTCATCGACTCGGGCGAGCAAGGTTGCTCGTCACGTGGACGGCATCGGCTCGGGCGGCCACCTCGAATCCGGGGAAGTAGTCCTGCGCGGCGGCCGGCACGGGCGTGAGCACGGCCGCCGGCACAGCGACCACCGCCGACCACCAGCCCGGACTCGTCATCAGCTCATCCCGTCTGGGCAACCGCGACGTTCATCCGCCGCCGCCACGTCCGCGTCAGCCCCGAGCGTACCCCCCGACGACCAGGCCCGCGCCAACCTCTCATCGAGCCCGAGCGCGAGGAACCCAAGCGGCCGGAGACCCACGCCGCCGGGACGACAGAGACCAGCCGCGCAGCCGGGTCGAGATCGCCGTCGATCACAACGACCAGGGAGACATCGGACGCGAGGAGGACCGTGAATGTGCCGCGCGAGACTGTGATCAGCCCTCTTCCGTCGATCACAGCCCGATCACACCTCGGATCACACTCGCCCCTGCCGAAGCGCCCCGGCTTCTTTGATTCAACTGCACATTCGCGATCCACCATCGGAACCAGCACGGGGGTCAGGGAAAGGACGGGAGCGACCCGCCGGAAACCTGCGGTTTCCGGCCCCGGCCGGTGTTCCTCCGTCACACCTGCCGGCCGGGTCGCTCCCGTCCGCAGTTTTCCTGGCGGAAGGCCATGCACCGGCGTCGGTCGGAGGTCGACGCCGTCGCCATCGTGCGCCCGACATCCTCGCGAGCGGCGATGCCGCCGACTGGCGACCCGTGGCTGTAGCCCTGAAGCCCGACCTCGGAGCCGGTGTGCTTCCGGATCCTCAAGTGCGGCCGGGTTTCTGGACTTGAGGTTGCGCCGTTCTCGTCAGCCGCGGTTGAACGTGTCGCCCCGTCCGAGCCCGACCGTCTGACCCTTTGCAGACGGTCGGGCAGGTCGTCCCGGCTACGCGGCCGGGCGCTCGGAGCCGGCGCGGGGGCGGCTGGCGATGAAGTCGGCCACTTCCTTCTCGACCCAGCGGACCGCGCGGGTGCCGACGCGGATCGGCTTCGGGAACCGCGACTCGGCCATCAGCGCGTAGATGGCCGAGCGCGACAGCGCGGTCATCGCCGTCACGTCGCGGAGCGTGAGTAGTCTCGTCGTCATGTCTTCCTCCTGTGGGTGCGGCCCGCCGTCCCGGCAGGACCTACGTGGTTTATTCGCCATCCGTGAGGGCCGAACATAGCACAGGGAATCCCGTAAGTCATTGAGTAATCAAACTTTATTACGCTAGCACCGGGCCGAACGGACCGGATCGAGAACCGCACGTCACCGCGCGCGGCCGATGCCGCCGCGCCCGTTCGGTTGGTGTGACCCGCGAGATCCGGATCAGCTACGCTGCACGCGCCAGGACTGAGAAAGGCGTGCAAGGGCGCTGCGGTTTCGACGACCCGCATGTCTTCGGTGGAGGAGGACGCGATGCTCGACAGCGAAGCACTGCGGCAGGTCGGCAAGCTCATCGCCGACTGCGACCCGCGCTTCTCGCCGTACGCGGTCACCGAGGAATACCTCGACGCGCTGGCTCGGGCGGCCGCGACAGCCGTCAAGCGCGCCACCGAGCGGAAGACCGCGTGATGGCGGGCAGCGAACCCGGTGGCGTTCTGCTGGTGCCGGATCCGATGCAAGGCTGCAAGGGAACGTCTGAGCGGGCATCGTCGTCAAGGGCCAATCCGGACGAGCGTGCGCGGAGCCGGCGTCCAGGCCGCAGCCCCGCGCAGCGGGGTCGGAGCGGAGCGGAGAGCCTGGACGCCGGTGAGCACACGCTCACGCTATGTGGCCCGACGATGCCCGCGGCGGCTGCGCTGTAGTGGCTGAAGCCCTGGAAGCCCGAAGGCCCGTCGATTTGCGATAGAGTTCGTGCGAAGCGAGCCCGATACCGCTGGCAGGATGACCGATTCGGGACGAATCGCCGTCGGCTCTCGTGTTCGGATCGCGTGGGGTTCCCCACGCGAAGGGTATTGCGGGACAGTCGTCGAAATCCGCAACGGGAGGCTGTTGGTGCGGATCGACGGCGAACGGTGGCGCTACCTGCCGCCGGTGCCGGTGCGCAGCGACGAGGTTGAGCCGGACGGCATGGAGCATCCGGCAAGCGCACGTCGCGTTGAGTGAACGCAATCTCAACCCGGCGGGGTAGGTCGAGTGCGTGGACGAGCCGGTGCCCAGCTCCCCGAAGGTTCCGGTCCCCGCGACCACGGGTGCCGGAGCGTCATCGTCGATCAGGCCGCGATCGATTGGGAGGGCTGGGACGATCCGGCGGTCGCCGCCCGGCGCACGGTGCGCTGGAAGCTGCTGGTAGACGGCGAGCGCGGTCCGAGCCGGGGACTCGTAATCGGTGTGGCCGAGATTGCGCCCGGCGGGGTGCTGCCGCGGCACCACCACGAGCCTGAGGAGACGTACTACGTGCTCAGCGGTAGCGGCGTGGTCGAGATAGAAGATGCCCGGACCGAGATCGGCCCGGGAACCGCTGTCTTCATTCCCCCCGACGCCAGACACGCCCTGCGGTGTATCGGTGCCGCGCCGCTGGTCTTCCTCTTCTCCTTCGCCCGCGACCGCTTCGACGACGTTGTGTACCATTTCGAGGCAGGCTGGCGGTAGGTACCGGGCACCCCTCCGCGAGGCGCTGGCCCTCAACCGCGGCGCACGTGAAGGGACGTGCATGATGTCGGCGGGGCGGCAATGGCCGCGGGCGGGAACAGCGTAACATCATCGGCCAGCATGCACGACTATGAGTCCATCTGGAACGGCCGGGACGAACTGGTCCACCGGCCGTCGCCATCACCACCGGTGCAGGCATCGGCGAAGCTCTGCTGCGGCTGCTGGCGTTGGCGGCCAGTTGGTGACTTCGACGAACGGCGCCTCTGCCGGCACTGTGTCCGGCTGCGGAACAGTGCGCGTGTTCGGGAATCGCGCGAGGCCGCCAGGGCGCGCGGGCTCTGTCAGGCGTGTCAGAAACGCTCGGCGGCGGCCGGACTGACGATCTGCGAGAGATGTCAGCTCCGCCATCGGGAGCACAACGTCGAACGTCGGCGGCGACTAGCCGCTGAAGGCCGGTGCGTGAACTGCACGGCGAGCCTCCCATCGGGGTGGAACGGTGCAAGGTGCAGGGCGTGTGTGGACTCCTCGCGACGGAGGATGGCCGAGTTGCGACGCGCGCGGCTTGCCGCCGGGTTGTGTCGCACCTGCGGCAAGAGGAGCCGCGCTGTGCTCATCAGCGGTGCACTGTCCACGCAATGCCGGCGTTGTCTGGACCGGGCGGCCGAACGGAAGCGAACGCGTGCCGCACGGCGGGCGCGGCTTGGAGAAGCCGCCGCGTGAACCCGACACACGACCGGATATCGGCAGTCGGGCGTCGCTCAGGCGATGACCTGTGCGATGCGGAGGCCAATCAAGGGGAGGCAGCCAATGGCCGTCAACACGATGGAGGAGTTGCGGGCGGTCTATCGGCCTCCGGCTGCGCGGGCCGGTCTGAAGGTCCTGGACCGTCTGGACGTGCACTGCCGCAACTTCATCGCCTTGTCGCCCTTCTACGTCATCAGTTCGGCCCGCGCGGACGGGCGGGCCGATGCGTCTCCAAGGGGCGATCCGCCGGGAGCGCTGGCTCACGTCCTGGACGACAAGACGCTGCTGCTGCCTGACCGGCCGGGAAACCGCCAGGTCGACACGCTGATGAACCTGGTGGAACGTCCCTACGTGGGTTTGGTGTTCTTCGTCCCGGGACTGACCGAGACGCTTCGGGTGAACGGGCGGGCGGAGATCTCCACCGACGCAGAGCTGCTGGAGCCGCTGGCCATCAAGGGCAAGCTGCCCATCTCGGTTCTCAAGGTGACAGTCGAGGAAGCGTTCCTCCACTGTGCCAAGGCGCTGATTCGAGCCCGGCTCTGGGAGCCAGCGGCTCAGGTCGAACGCGCCCGGTACCCGACCTACGGGCAAGTGCTGGCGGACCAGATCGCAGGCGTGGACGCCGGCGAGATCGACGCCGGCGAGGCGGAGAGCGCCCGAACCGAGCTGTACTGACCCGGCATGGCGGTACTGGCCTTCCCGTGCCGGCCCGATCAGCCGCCGAGCGCATACCGGACCGTGAACAGCAGCGTCCAGTAGCGCGTGCCGCACCCGCGGGGACGCAGCCGTTCCCCGGCGCCCCCGCGCACGCCCGGTCTCTGCGGCGAGGCTCGGGAGTCTGGCGAGGGGTCTCGCGCGCGGAGTCCCTCCGCCACGGCCCATGAGGCAGGTTCGGTGGAGGGGCGGACCGGACGGAGCGGGAGTGCCGCCGACTTCACGAAGTGGCGATGGCCACACGCATCGATTACCATCCGGACGTGGCGTCGGCGGCGTGACGCCCATTTCTGTTCGGGTTGCATCGCAATGACCTGTTCGGTGGTTTGGCGAGGCTACGGAGGCACGCTGCTTGCGGCTTGCGTTCTGCTGCTCGCGGCTTCACGGCACGCGGGCGCGCAGGAGGGACTGTACGCCGGAGTGGCGGCCGGATGGGACCGGGCAAGCGCCGACTACACCAAGGGGATCGGCCTCGACGTGCCACCCCCGAGCCACCAGACGGCGACGAACGACGCGCAGGGCGGGTTCGGCACGGTGCGGGCATCGCTCGGCTACCGGACCTTCGTTGCCGGCCGGGTGTACGTCTCGGGAGAGTTCGAGGCGGCGTTCCACGGGGGCGCCGGCCCGGCGGGATACCTGCGGGAGGGCACGGGCGCTGGCGACCGTGACGTGTGGCCGGGTCCGTGGCGCGTGGAGAAGAACCACGGCTTCGGCGCGAACGCCCGGCTGGGGTACGCGCCGGGCGGGCTGCTGGGCGAGGGAGGCTCGGTCTACTTCGTCACCGGCGTGCACTGGGAGCGGGCGACCGTGCGGCGCGGTTCCGACATCGGCGGGGAATCGATCCGGGTCGTGGCCGACCACACGTTACGGCCTTGGGTCGCCGGGGCGGGCCTGGAGTGGGGGAGCTTGGCGAACCGGGTCGGGCTGGAGGTCCGGTACTCGGCGGCTGCTCTGGAGTTCCGCACCGGAGGGGATGGGTCGGCGCTCGGGATGCCGCGCATCGACCACCGGTTCGGCGTGCGCGCGGTCGGCGTTCAGGTCGGCTACACCCGCTCGTTCTGATGGGGCGGCAGGGTCGGGCAACGGCTCACGGCGGGGGCATTCGGGATGCTGAACGGCTACTCAGTGAACGGACCCCGGTCCGGTGCGGTTCGGGAACGGCTCGGATGGCCCGCCGGATTCCGGCCTCGAAAGTGGTAACGGACGGGGGGATCAGTGCTGCTTTCCAGCCGTTAACTCCATATTACGGAGTGGGTTGCGGGAATCTAGCAACTCACGCTGCCCGAGGATTCGCCCGTGCCGTAGACCGGGCACTTCGGTCGTGGTCACGCCGCCGCGTGGTATGGTCCCCGCCATGGGCTGTTGCGAGGCGACGAACCCGAATCTGGTCGGCGTGGTAGCGGAGCCGTCGCAAGGCACGGGGCCGGAGCCGGACGCGCGACGGCGGCCCGAGCCCGGTGTGGCCTGGGACCGGCGGACGACACTCAAGACCCTCGTGGGCGCGGCCGGCGTCATCGCCGTCAGCGGCTGCGCCGGCGAGCCGCGAGAGGGGCTGACCGGCGTTCGCCTGGCGTTCTGCGGACAGCTTCTGTGCGTCGTTCCCTACGAGGTCTCGCGCGTGCGTGGGCACTTCGCCGGGCAGGGACTGGCCGTCGAGCTGGTCTACACGCGCGGCGGCAACGCAGCCATGCAGGCGCTCGTGGGCGGGGCGGTCGACTATGCCGGCACCTCGTTCGACGTCGCCCTGCAGGCGGCCGCCAACGGGGCGCCGATCCGGCGGGTGGCGTCCACGGGACGGTTGCCGCTGTTCGCGCTCGCCACGGCTCCGGCGCAAGCGGGCGCCATCGAATCGGTGGCGGCGCTGGCAGGCCGGACGGTCGGCATCTCCGCCCTCGGCAATGCCGATCACGCCCTGCTCCTGTATCTGCTCGATCGTGCCGGCGCCGACGCGGACACGGTGTCGTTCGCGGCTATCGGCACGAACGTGTTCGATGCCCTGCGGATCGGTCAGGTCGACGCCGCGATGCTGCAGGAGCCGGCCCTGTCGCTGATCGTCGAGGCGGGCGGGCGCGAGCTGGTCAACTTCATGGAGATAGAGGAAGCGCAGCGTCATCTCGGCGGTTCCTATGCGTTCATGGGAGTCTCGGTGCGGTCCGCCGAGCGCGATGGCCGCCTGCCGGAGATACGGAGGCTGGCCGCGGCGCTCGCCGCCGGCCTGGTGGAGA
>WTGR01000938.1 GCA_011523485.1 Acidobacteriota bacterium | reverse complement strand
CCGGAGGTTCTGGAATACACCTTACGCAGTGGTCCGAAAAACCGGGACCACCTCAATCGACGGCGTGCCCCCCGCCGTGTCCACGTCCACCGCCTCGCTGAAGGTCACCGTCACCTCGACCGATTCGCCCTCCTTGACCTTCTTGCCTAGTGGTCCGTCACATCACAATCTTCGGATAGACGGACTTGAGTTTACAGCGAGCATCGTCGACCTTCATCTGCCAGTCGACACCGCGTTGGGTGCCATTGGTGTCGCTGGACCACGCCGACACTTCGCCGTGCAGCGTCTCAAGGTCGCCGATGCGTCGTTCCCGCAGGCATTGGCGCGTCATGGCGCTGAGCTCGTTCTCCGCAATGTTCAGCCAACTCCCGTGTTTCGGCGTGTGGCAGAACTCGAGGCGACGAACCAGCTCTCGTGCCCGCACCGGCTCGAACACTTCGTAGAAGGCGCCCTTCGTGTGCGTGTTGAGGTTGTCGCACACCAGGGTGACCTTCTCGCACTCGGCGTAGCGACCCTCCAGCAGGCCAGCGACCTCCACGGCCCAGTCCGCCTTCGTGCGCCGGGCTCGGGCCGTCGCCTGCCGCCAGCCCGCCAGCGGCTCGGCGAACAGGAAGACCGAGGCCGTGCCGGCCCGTTCGTACTCGTAGTCGACGCGCCGGGGACGCGCCTTGGTGGCGGCCACCGGCGAGCGCGTTTCCTTGACCAGTTGCACCGGCTGTTCATCCATGCACACGACGGGACAATCCGGGTCGTAGGGCTTCTGATACAGATCCACGACCTGCTCCATGTGCGCCACGAACTCGGCATCAGCCTCCGGCGGGATCACCCAGTACTCGATTTTCCGCCGGGTCATCTCGTTTTTTTCAGCGTCCGCCGGATCGTTTCGTGGCTGACCGACTCGACGACCCCCAACTCGACGACACGGCGCGCCAACAGCCGCAACGACCAGTTCGCGTAGCCCTTCGGGGGCGACCCCAGACGCAGGGCGATGACCTGCGCCTCCTGTTCGCCGTCGAACAGCTTGAGGCCCGGGGGCAACGCCCGCCGTTTGCGTTCCAGCGCCCGCTCGAACCCTTCCAGCACGCAACGTTGGCGAATGTTCTCGACGGTCTTGGTGCGGCACGAAAAGGCGTCGGCAATCTGCTGGTCGATCCACCCCGGTCCGTCCGCATCGGCCTTCAACAGAATCTGAGCGCGGCGCACCTTCTCGCCGCTCCCCTTGAGCTTGCGGACCGTCTGTCGACAGATCTCGCGTTCCTGGGCGGTGAGTCGAACAATGTACTTTTTCTCTGGCATGAAAGCTGTCTCGGCTCGAGATCAGCTTCCCGATAGTCCTAAGGTTGACACGTGACGAACCACTAGTCACCGGACCGGTTTGCGGTTCTGGTGAGCTTCGGGCGGCATCGAGATTCGCCGTGCCCTTTGAGCCCTCGTGCGTGTGGAAGGTGAGCGTCGCGTGCCCGTCAGGCTGCGTCGCGGTCGCGCCGGCCGGCGAATGGGCTGTGCGCCAAGTGTTGTCGTTTCGGCTGGTGCCGCCGTCAACCGTCGCTGGTACGGGTTGTTCGGGTTGCGTCGGTGCCTCATCCCGGGCGCCCGGCCATGCCCGGCCATCGCTCTTCGGAGGCCGCTTTCTCGTACGCGTTCACGGCTTCGTTGGCTCTCTCGAGGTCCCGTATCAGCCGGCCGTTCTCAGGGTCACGCAGTACCCGGGGACTGTTCCGGTGATCCTCGTCGGGTACTGACGGGTCCTTCACCGCGACGTGCAGCGTCGGGTCTCCCTGGCTGCCGTCGATCCATTCGGCTTCGTACAGGCGTCCCTCTTCCCCCTCGGCGACCAGCACGGTCGCCCCTTCCAGGGTCAGGCCCTGCGGTTGCGGGTGGCCTCCCTCCCGGCGGATGGCTTCTGCCTCGTACCGGTTGATCACTTCCGTCGCCTGGCCGGTTGTGAGGATCTGCTCGCCCCGGTCGTAGAGCCGCACAGATCGCTGGTCGTTGTCCTCGTCGGCCGCCCGGTAGGGGTCGATGACGGCGACCTCCAGGAACCTGTCCCCTCCGGCGTTCTCGCCCGGCCTCGCTTCGTAGGTTCGGCCGCCGCCGCCCCGCGCTCTCAGCCGGTCGCTCGGGGCCAGTTGCAGTCGGTCCACCGCTTCGCCGCGTTGTTTTCTCCCTTCGGCCAGCGCCCATCCGACGGCATGGAGCCTGGCCTCGGGCAGCGGTCCGCCACGGTAGACCTGGTCGTAGATGGCCCTGGCCTGGCTCACCTTCCGGATGCCCAGCACGCCACCGAGGTGCTGTATGTCGTCGAGATCGGCGGGCCGGCCCGCGAGCATCTTCATCGCCAGCAGGTGCTCGGCCGAGGCCCCGGTCACCACCAGGCCGGGTGTGTTCCAGATGGTCTTCGCCGCCGTGTCCGGCGTGTTCGTCATGAACAGCCGCGCGTTCTCGTTCAGCCAGTTGCGCTTCAGGCCTTCTGCGGCGCCTATCAGGTCGGCGACCGCCAGCACTTGCTCCCTTGCGTCCTCGATTCTCGCATCCACGTCCCGGGTGGTCCGCGCCCGGCCGTAGCCGGCGATCAGCGCCGCCCCGCCCACCAGATAGACGTGGCCTCGGAGGCCCTGCCGCTCAAGCTCTTCGGAGAGCCTCGCGAAAAGCCTCATGATGCGGCTGTGATCCAGGGACCCAGACATGCACCTCTCCTCCGCGGGCGTCGAGCTCGCGGGGGTTCGCGATCGCGCCGTGGCGGATGAAAGCCGCCGGTGCGAACGCCGTCGATTCGCGTTGCATCTCCCGCGTTACCCCGACGATCCACGGGATCCGCAGGAACCGTTCCCGTTCCTGGCTCCACCCGGGCGGCTCTATGCCGTGCAGCTCGCACAGGTGCTCTGTCACCGCGGCCAGCAGCGCGTCCCAGTGTGTCCCGGTCAACGGGGGCCGCTCTCCCAGAAGGCGTGCCCGCTCCTCGGGCTCCATTGCCACGACCGTGCGCGGCAGCTCGTGCAGGTAGAGCCGCATCAACTCGGCTTCGGTCCATCCGTCGTCGACCGCCCGCGCGTAGAACGGCAGCTTCGCGTCCATCCGGGCCTTGTCCCTCTCTGCCAAGCTGTTGTTCCGGCGTCCCCTTGGCTTGCAGTACGTACCACGATTCGGCAGGCGACGCTGCCCGCACTGCTCACCCGTGGCGTGTCGTCGACCGTCGGCGGGTCGCCGGCGACCTGTTCCCCGAACGCGCTGGGCTCCAGACTCAATCAAGCGCCCTCGACACGCGAAAACCGACGTCGTTGCCGTCGTTGCAGTTCAAGCTGCGCGCCCAGATGAACTGGTCCCAGAAGCTCTCCGCGATCTCGGTCCACGTCCTGAGAAGTCTACTGTCGCGCCGAAACTTGAGCGGGTTCACCAGTAGCCAGCTCATGACGGCCTGGCTGTCGCGGCAGCCTCCGCAATGGCCGGAGGTGCAACAGAAGTTGAGCGTCTTCAGATCCGCAGCCCAGGTGTTGAATCCCGGCAGGACGGGGTTCCCGTTGACGACTCGGGCGGCGTGGCCGGGATGATCGACGCTGAGGCTGGGGCACACCTCATAGCCGAAGCTCGCCCAGTGTGAGCGGCCCGTGATGAGGGTCTCGATGAAGTACGGATGGCTCATCACAACCTGCGGATGGGCCTGCCGCAGCCGGAGCGCCTCGTCGAGCAGACGGCGCTCTCGCTCGACCTTGACCGGATCCGCGTGGCCGTATCGGCTGTAGAAGCTGAAGTGCAGGCGATTGCCGTTGTCGCCGATGCGCTTTACGGCGTCCTCCATCTGATCGACGCCGTCTTCGGCAAGGGCAAAGATGAATGTGGCGCGCGGGTCGTTGCGGTAGTTCTTCAGCACTTCGTCGAACAGACCCGTAAAACGCCTGCCGCCGGGCCGAATCGCGCGCAGTTCGTCGTCGAGGTCACGGCCTCCGAACAGCGCGACCAGCAGCGCCACCCTTTCGAACCCCTCCCACGGGAGCTTCCTCAGACCGTTCGTCCCCACAGTGACGTAGTCCATGCGATCGACGAACGCCTCGAGCCTGTCGAGGAACAGGGTGGGCTCGCCACCGATGACGAGGCTGGCGTTCACGCCCCGGTCATGCTCGGCCTGCAGGAAGGTCTCGAGCCGGTCCGGGTCGCCCACGTCGGCGGTACGCGTGTCGAACTCGTACTCGAAGAACCAGCAACCCTTGCACCGCAAATTGCAGGCGTTGGTAATCTGGTACTCCGACGTACGGATCTCCTTCCCGAGCCATCTCACTCGCAGCCATCGTGTCAGGTAGTCGCGATCCCCCAGCATCCCGACCAACTCCCGGTGGCGCGCCGTGCCGCCATCCAGTGGACTCGCGCCTGTCTGCTTCTCGTGCATGTGCTGCCTCCCCGGGAATCCCCCGCCGCATGCGGGCGGGTGCCGTAGAGTCACCCGGTCGTCCTGCCGGTCATGAGATGATCACGTGTTGCTTCGAGGAACTCGACGGTTAGCGCCGCGCACGCCCCGGGCTCTTCGAGCAGGAGAAGGTGACTCGTCTCGGGCACGAAGTCATAGTCGGTCTTTTGGAGCTTACCGAGGTCCATGCTCGGCATGAAGGAATTCCATACCGTGGGATCCGCCCCTATCACCTTTGTCGGGCACGTTACCCTCGACAAGTCGACCGTCATCGACCAGCAGAAAAGGTACATGCAGATCTGCGCCTCGTACGCGCGCGGGCACCTCAATTCGTATCCGGGCCCGCCGCTGGCCCGGCGAAGCGTCGTGCGACTCAGAAGATCGAGCACGGCAGGGCAGACCCGGTCGAACAGGCCCGTGCGCGACAGATACTCGGTATACTCCTCGGGCATATCGAACGCGTGTCTGCGTCGGCGTGAGGCTAGAGCCCAGAGCCGTCCGACGCCCTCCATGTCGGACGGGAATCCTCCTGGCGGGCAAACGGGCGGGTCGAACAACACGAGAGCCGAGAATCCGGTCTGTGAACCAGGGCGCGCCGGACCCCGCCGGATCGACAGAATCGGACCACGGCCCGCGAGATCGGCCAGGTGAAGCGCCATCAGCGCCGACAGCGAGTGGAAGACGCCGACTGTCGGTTTGGCACCGAAGTGTCGGTCGATGCCACGGAGCACGACCTCGGTGTCATCGACGAAAGTCGGGAGGTTGTGCCGGCGGAGACTGCCAACGCCATTCCAACCGTGATTCCGAAGGTCGTAGACGCAGACGTCGAAGCGGTCCGTGAAATGCGACCAGAAGGGATAGTAGGCGTCAATCGCGAAACCGTTGCCATGACCGAACAGGAGGCGTATTCCGTCGAGACGCCCGTGTCGACGAACGGCGAGGGTGGTACCGTCGGGGGCCACGACCTCACAGACGGCCAGCGGTTCGGGAACCTGCCATCGCTCCGCTGCAACGGGTTTCCCCGGGATGCGCTGCATTTCCTGTCCGACCGTTCACCCTTCCGCGCAGGCCAAGAGGCACACGCCTTCAAGCCATCTTGTCTTCGATGCACGCGACGACGTTGCCGACGGTCAGGAGCTTGTCGAGCTCGTCGTCGGAAAACTCGATGTTGAACGTGCGCTCGAGGACCAGGATGAACTCGGCTACGTCGAGAGAATCCACGCCCAAAGACTTCAGCGTGGCCTCGGGCCCGATTCGCTCTTTGTCGACTCCCAGTTCTTCAACCAGGAGCTCTGCCACGCGTTCGTACATTTTGTTCCTCCGTCCCGTTCGGTTCCCGGCAAGGGTCGACGCCGGCCCCGGTCCCACGTCTCGAGCGATGAACTCCTCTTGTGTAGGTACAGGCGTCTGCGGAAGGAAAAGCGAACAGTGGGTACCGTCAACGAGACCGCCCTGCGACCAGACCGACCGGCCGCTCGATGACGCCGCCGGTGCTCAACGTGCCCGGCGGCCGCTGTGTCTGCGTCGCCCGGTTAGTACAGATTCACCGGCTCCCGCGGGTTCGACGCGTCGACGATGCGGTCGAGCACCGCCAGCGTCTGTCGGCACGCGATGCGACGACGCAGGTCCGCCTTCAGCACCTCGTCGTCCATGGCTGGGAAGTACCGGTAGATGTCGCCCCGCAGAACGTAGCGATGACGGTCGCGCAGCCGCTCGTAGCGCGCCAGCGCCCGGTGCGTCCCCTTCCCCGCCCGGTTGGCGTACAAAGCCCAGCGCCGCGGTCACCCGGTCCCATCCTCCCTCGGCGGGCGTCCCCCGGGTAGGTCGTCAGTACACGGCCGAGCGGCCGACCGCGGCTGCGGCCCCGCGCCAGTGGTTCCGTCCGTCTCTTGTTGACGTAACGTCCGCTATCAGACCCATCGGACGCCGATGCCCTCCGCGACTTCACGAAACCGACCTCGTGCTCGTGGATTGACTCATGTAGAGGCTCACACGACTGTTCCCCTCTCCGGCCCGACGGCCTCGTCCCAGCGGACGACGAGCAGGACCTCATGAGTCCGTCCACCCGATCTCCAGGGGAGCCTGTTGAGGGAACCTCCCGAGCACACGCACGAAGGCGACCTGGTACGCGAAGCCCACCTGATTCTGAGCCGCCGCAGGGCGATCTCCCGCCGGTGGGCCTCAAGGAAGGTGGTATCGCGGATCAGGCGAGGGTGCGAGACATCGGGGGCGGAGATCGGCACGGTTCTGTCAGGAACAAACGCACGTTCTGACCAAACACTTCAGTAGCATGGAACATGACGCTTTTCCATGTTCCGCCTACGTCAGAGAAAATAGCTGACGCTGCGTTTCGTGGACAGGTCGTGAAAACCGTCGCCTCTAATCTGATAGTTTCGACTGCGCAGCAGGACGTGCGTAGCCAATGCGTAGCCAGCGTCTCGCCATCCTCAAGTACGCGCGGCAGCACGACTTCCCCATCGACGACTTCGTCGAGGCAACCGCCTCCGGACAGGCATCCCCGAGAAGCGCCGCCGGCTCGACGAGCTGATGAGCGGCCTGCAGCGCGGCGTCAGCGATCTCGCGGCTCGGCTGGTCGCCGGATCAGATCGTCGCCATCTTCGACGCCTCTCGCAAAGGCGCGCGTCGCGGTAGCTGCCGAGCACGGGCGGTCGGGGCGCGTCGACCACCGGCCGTGTGCTTGCCGGGAATCGGAAGACCCCACGGATGGTGGCCCACTAATCCGCCGGCGCGACTTGCCGAGCGGTGGTGCAGTGGCGCGGTATTTTGTAAGATTGCCCTCCGTCTGGTTTCCCTGCGAGCTTTATTATACTCCGAGGTGTTCCCTGTACGCCGCGACGGCATTCTTCGCTTGCTCCTCAGGAACACCGCTGGGGGGAGACAGGTAGGCCATGGTTGCCATTACAGTTCTATCGTCTGGATTCAAAGGCACTCGAGCGAGAGTGCCGTATTTCTCAATACAGCCGTTAAAGTCCTTGTAGAGTTGTCGACTCCAATCAGAAATGACATCCGGATCTCCTGGGGATTGCTCTATAGCGTAGTAGGCCGCGAGAAGCACGAACTGGTTATAGTCTGACATGTATGATTCCTTTCACCGATCAAAAGTCCATCCGACACCAAAGAAGCTGTAGTTCCGCTGAGAACGGAACTGCCCGTGCGGATTGACACCGTGGTACAGATGGAAATAGATGGCCCTAAGCGGAACAGCTGCGGATCCTCCACTGCCCCGTTGAACCATTTTTCCAATCATAAGACTCAAAGACCACTGTTGATCCTCCGGCACGTCGGCGCTTGCCTTATGGTAATTGTAAATCGCCTTTAGCCGCAAATCAACGGAAACAAATGTTTGCCGCCCTGTACCCACGGTTGGCCAACGATACTCAAATCCCAACGACGGTTCAAATTTGAGCCTTGAAGCAGGAATCTCTCTATTTCCCTCACCCTCTAGAAGATGGGTAGAATAGTAACCATCTTTTTTCCACGGGAGGATGCCTATGCCTCCGTGTCTCAACGTAGCAGTCGGGGTGTCGATTGAGATCCCATACTCGTAGTACTCGTAACTCACATTGATGCGTTCGAAGTCCGACGGATGCCGCCGTCGGGCCGAGATTGAGAACTCATCCCCAAGGTGAGTACTTTCGTGAGCCCACGGAACCATGCGAAACGATAATGCTCTGCCGCGACCAAGGCCTCTCTGTGCCTTCATCATGGCTCCAAACCGCATATCAGTATTGATGATAGGAGCCGACGGGTCCTCAAAATCTTCGATCATGTGAAATGAAACAGGTGCCCAAATGCCGAATCCCCATTCATCTGCCCTCAGTAGTGAATCCGATCTCGTGGGCAGTCTAGAACTCTTCCAGACCGCTATTGGCAGTTCACGTCCCAGCGTAATTTGCCATGTGGGACGAAGACCCCATTTCTCCTGAAACTCGAACTCGTCAGAAATTGAAGGAACAATCAACTGAATTCGGGCTGCGCGAGGTTCGGCCAAAATCGGTTCATAATACGCTCGATCGCTAAACGTTGTCCATACCCCATCGGCCCGCGGCTCGGGAGTCTGAGGTTCGCGTGATCCCGTTGCTGCAGACCGATCCAGATACGCCTCGAACTCCGCCGGGTTGGGGCTCTCCATGATCGAGAGCCATAACAGGTACTCCTGTACCGCGGTGGTGTCAACGGTCATTCAAAATTCCCCCACCTGCGGTCATCGAAAATTCCCCCAC
>WTGR01000260.1 GCA_011523485.1 Acidobacteriota bacterium | reverse complement strand
CGGATGCGCCCGACCGCTTCCGGCGGGCCGGCAGCGCGCTCTACGTGTTCGCGCTGCCACCGGCGCGCGACTGACGCCGGGAGCCCGTGGCGAACGCCGCTCGAATGCAGCGGGGTTCTCGCCACGGGCTCGCATCTCGCGAGCGCGCTCCGGGACGCCCGCGACCCGGAGCCGAACCGAGGAACGCCGTCGTGGAGGCGCCTCGCGGGGAGGCGCGGGAGGTGCCCGCATGATAGGTCGACGCCGGTTCAACACGCTGCTCGCGGGGACGACCGGCTGGGCTGCGGCGGGGCCGCTCGGCACGGCCGTTGCGCAGGCGCAATCGCAGTCTCAGGGCGCCGTCCATGCCAGCCTGGGCGCCCGGCTCTACCGGATTCGCCGCGACGGCGATTCCCTGGTGCGGGAACCGCGTCCGCTGATCCTGCCCGCGCAGGTGCAGGAGGGGTGGCAGCATCCGTCGGGGCGGTTCTTCTACATCGCCAGCAGCGACCAGCGCACGTCGACCGCCCGCGTCCGGCATCACTACCTGAACGCGTTCCGGGTGGATTCGGCGGGTGACCTCCAGCCGCTGGGCGGGGCCGTGGAGCTGCCGCACCGGCCGATCTTCATCACCGTCGACCGGAGCGGCGAGCACGTGCTGTCGGCGTACAGCTTTCCGAGCTCCCTCTCGGTGCACCGGCTGCACGCCGACGGGTCGATCGGCGACATGGTGGAGCAGCACGCGAGCCTGGACGCGGGCTTCTACGCGCACGCCGTGTACGTCATGCCTTCGAACCGCGCGGTCCTGCTGCCGGCGCGCGGCAACGAGCCGGAGCCCGGTGTCCACACGGAAGATCCGGGCGGCCTCTTCGTCTACGGCTTCGAGAACGGCCAGTTGACCAACAAGCAGGCGGTGGCGCCCAACGGGGGGCTGGCGTACCGCGCGCGGCACGCCGACTTCCATCCGTCGGGCCGCTGGGTCTACGTCGATCTGGAGACGCAGAACCTGCTGCACACCTACGCCATCCGTGCCGACGACACGCTGTCGGCCGAACCCCTCTTCGCAAGCACCACGCTGGCCGCGCCGGAGGCCTATCGCGGCGGACAGACCACGTCGTCCATCCGCATGCATCCGACCAACGGCCGCACCCTGTACGTGGCGAACCGGGGCCGCGGAACGGAGACCTTCCGGGGCGAGGTGGTGGCGAACGGCACGGAGAACACGATTTCGGTGTTCGATGTCGATGCCGATACCGGCGAGCCGACCCTGGTGCAGACCATCGACACGCACAGCATCGCGGTCCGCACGATGGCGTTCCAGCCGGACGGCCGGTCCATGGTCGCCGCGAGCCCGGAGCCGGGACACGTCCGCACCGAGGGGCGCCTGGAGACCGTGCCGGCCATGCTGACGCTGTACGACATCGACGCCGACGGCCGGCTGGCCTTCAGGTCCACCCTGCCGGTGGACACGCGGGGCGAGTCGATGTTCTGGTCCGGAATCGTCCGCTATTGAGCTCAGAAGCGGAACGTGTACTGGAGCTTCGTGGCCAGCCGCGAGTCCTGTCTCCTGAACCGTCTCCTGAAGTCGTAGCCTCGCTCGAGGTCCTGCACCCAGCCCTGGCCGAATACGAAGAAGACTTCGTTGCCCGGCTCTATGGTCCAGTGCACGCGGCTCTGGAGGCCGAGATTCCCGGATCGGTTGTCGAACTGGATCAGGTTGGAGAACGAGAGAAAGGGCGAGACCGCGTAGTTCACCTGCGAGCTGTAGATGCGGGCGACGAAGTCGCCTTCCGGCAGGCTGGCGAACGTCTGGTTGGCGTTGAAGCTGATCAGGAAGTTGGGAGGAAGCTTGTAGCTGAGGCCCGTCTGGACCTCCTGCGCGGTGCCCGACCAGTAGTTGCCGAACCGCAGGCCGATGCTGCCCTGCACCCGCCGCTTCTGCGCCGACGTAAAGAAGATCCGCATGGGCATGAAGCGGTACTCGCCCACCGGCAGCACGACCCCGGGGGAAATCTCGAACGGCTCGAACAGGCGTTCGTAGGTCGGGTTCAGGTCGAACAGGCTGTGCAGCGAGTCGCCCGAGTTGAAGTGCCAGTCGACCAGCGTGGCGTAGATGTCCCAGCTCT
>WTGR01000682.1 GCA_011523485.1 Acidobacteriota bacterium | reverse complement strand
GTCCGAAGCGACCCGGCTTCAGATTCGATCACTTCTTCGTGCTCCCTGACACGCGTCGGCCGGGGTCAGCACCATGTCGCGCAGCCGCTCGGGCACCCAGACCGGTTTCTCGTCGGCGACCGTGATCACCACCAGCCCCTCGACCTCGTCGAGCCGCTCGCGCAGCCCGACGGCCGTCGGTACGTCGGCCACTACGTGAAGCAGGTGCGCGTCGACGTGCTGGCCCCCTGCTGATGACGTTGCTTGGTCGGGCGCCGCGACTTGTCGAGGTGCACGTACCACTGCGACGCGCGTTCGATGACCGCGGCGATGCGGCTCGGGCAGCGCAGGTTGTCTTCGAGGTGGAACCGGCGCGGCGTGTCGAGGCGCGCGGCCAGCAGGTCGTTCAACACGCCCCAGTCGAAACCCGACGGACGCACGGTCTGTCCGTCGTCGCGAGCAGCAGCCACGGCGCATGCCCCTGCCGGCGCGCGATCGCCAGGCACAACTCGACGACCACGGCGGTCTCCAGCAGCGTCAGGTCCTGGACCTCGCCGACCACGACGCGGTCGAAATCGGCGAACCCTTCCGGCAACTCGCCGTCCCGCAGCCGACCGACAGCCGCCGTCGCGGCGGCCAGCTCGGGAAAGATCTGGCTCATCGCGTCGGGCCCGACGTGTTCGGCCACCTTGAGCAGCGCGCTCGCCGCATCCCGGCCGACGCCGTCGTCGCCCGCCCGCCGGTCGCGGTACGTGGCGTCGCTCAGCCGTACCAGCCCGCCGGCCGGGATGGAGTCCGTGCCCCCGGGCACGGCGAGACCGTGGTTCAACCTGGTGACCGGCGCCCTCTCGATATCGAGCAACGTCGCTCTTACGGCGCTCTACGTGCGCACTCTGGGCATTCACTACGCCATCGCAAACCTGATGGCTATCGCGACGTGCTTGCTGCTGACGTTCGTCGCGAGCGACCGCTTCGTTCTTCGGGCATGCAGCGGAAGAGGGGACATGATGACTGGCGAAAGCGTCTCGAAGAAGCAGGGCCGGCAACCGATCGGGAGGATGGCGACGCGCCGCGTCGGACTGACGGTGGTGCTCGTGGCGGTGGGCGCCACGGGTCTCGCCGCGGCTGAGTTGCACGAGGAGACGATCACGGCGTGGCAGCGTTACGTCGCGGCGACCGAGCGGCGCATCGAGGGGGAGCTCGCCGGCGCCGATGCCCATGGACTGGACGCCGGCGGCCGGTTCCTGGCGCAGGACTTCCGTGACGACGCGGCCGGCGCGCACCGGGACGTGCTGGCCCGTGGCGTGCGCATCGACAGAATGGAGACGCGCGACGCGGAGGGGAACCGCATCCGGGTGCCGAAGGGCGCCATCCACCACTGGCGCGGCAGCGTGCTGATCCCTGGCGCCACGCTCGACGACGTCCTCCACGGCCTGATGCACGGCGCCGACCTGACGAAGATGCAGAACGGCGTCGTCGAGTCCCGCGTGCTCGATCGGGACGGCGACCGGCTGGACGTATTCCTCAAGCTGCGCCGCAAGCAGTTGGTCACGGTGCACTACAACACCGAGCACCGCGTGCGGTACACGCGCCACGGCCCGGACGCGGCGTCGAGCCGTAGCGTGTCGACCCGCATCGCAGAGTTGGCCGACGCCGGGTCGCCGGCGGAGCGCGAGAAGTCGATCGGCGGGACCGGGGGTTCATGTGGCGGCTCAACTCCTACTGGCGCTACCAGCAGACCGCCGCCGGCGTCGTCGTCGAGTGCGAATCGGTGAGCCTGAGCCGCTCCATTCCGCGCGCCATCCGCTGGATGGCGACTCCCATCATCAATCGGACGGCGCGGCAGGCGATGACCCGGACGCTGACGTCGATGGCCGCCGCGATGAGCGGCTGCGCGCCGGACGGCACCGAGCCGGCGGTCTCGCTCGCGAGCCCGTGCCGACCGGGCGCTGCCAGGGAGTCGGCGGTTGCGGGAAACGGAATCCCCGGCGCGGGAAGCGAAAGGACGGGCAATAGAAACGCGGCCGAGGCGCGCCGGTGAGGTGCTCGCCGGCCGGGTGCGCATTGACCGGCTGGAAACGCGCGACGCGGACGGCGAACGGATACCGGTGCCGAAGGGCGCCATCCACCACTGGCTGGGGAGCGCGCTCATCCCGGGGGTCACGCTGGAAGAGGTGCTCCATGCGCTGATCCACGCGGTCGAGCCGGAGGCGCTGCAGGACGACGGGGAGCGGGGCTCGGCGCGCGACCGTGCCGGATGATAGCAAAGCCGAGAACATTGCACGAATCGGCGAAGTTCATGAACTAGTCACGACAAGGTCGCGGGAAGGTCATATACGTCGTGTATAAGGGGATGCTGGCATTGGCCCGGTCTGCGCCCAGGATGGAAGCGAGCTTGGTTGCGCGCGCGTTTCCGCCCGCCAGCGTGGCCGTGGGAACGTGGCCGGCCAACAACGGAGGCGTCGCATGACAAGGCTCAGCAGTCGCACCGGGTCGGGCGCGCGCAGGACTCCATTACATCCCCCTCGCGCAAGACCAAGCGAACCCGGGCGTGTGGCACTTCTTGCGCGATGCCGGCGCGCCGATCAATACCAAACGGAACGTGAATTCCGGAGCATCGTCGTCGAAACCACCCCGGATGGCCCGGATGGAGGGCTGCCAACTGATGCTGTTCGTCATCCGACAACCTGACGGCAAGGAGATCGGCACCCATGCGGACCGGCTTGAGGTTGAAACCACCGGGAAGGAGAAGTTCCGGTTCCACGGCCCTGGCGCATCGTTCATCGAGCTGCCAGCTCGCAAGGTGGACTACATCCGACTGGTAGTAGATGAGGCGTGGCCCGACCGGTCGATGGCAGACGAGGAGACGTGAAATGGTGCTCTACCGGGTCACGTTCCAGGACGACAGCGTTCACCAGGTCTGGGCCGAAGGTGTGTTGAAACTTCCAAACAGGGGCTTGTGGGTGTTCACTGCCGACGACGACATTGTTGTCGCGTCGTTCCCGCACCGCACGGTCAGGAGAATTGAGGTCGAGTTGGACGAGGACCCGTTGGACGAGGAACCCCTGGAGCCGCGACGGTCATGCGGAGCGGTTAGCTGATGCGCAGACCACTCACCGTCCACTATACACGGAGTACGGACGGGACGCGCCGGATAGCCGTCCTCCGCAAGTTCGGCCGCCCGCCGCTCCTCGCGGCGACGACGTCGGAGGCGGGCTCGGCCGGGGCTCGCAGTCTGGACCGTCTCCCTCTGCGCGGCTCTTGCGCGGGCGTTGTGCTTCCTTCTTTCGTTGCTCCGCGACGATGCGGGCTGCCGCCGGGACGTGCCCGCGCGCAGCTTCGTTCCGCCTCGCCCGCACCGGCGCCGCCATGGCGCTTGTCGCACTCGCAGCCGTGGCATTCCCTCTGCTGGCGGCGGCGCAGTCGACCACGACGTTCGTCAGCAATACCGGTCAGCCCTCTGACAGGGAATCCTTCACCGAGCGGGATCGCGCGCAACGATTCACCACCGGCTCGCACGCGAACGGGTACGACCTGAGCGGCGTCAGGCTCATGTTGGGGAGGGGCTATCTCTTTCTTTCGGTCTCCGTGTGCATGACGGACACGAACGGTTTCCCGACCTCGTCTTGCACGCCGCTCACGTTCAGACGTGAATACACCGACAACAGCGGCGGCGGGTTATCCATACCCGTGAACCCCGGACTCTACACCGCGCCGGCGAATACCGTCCTCCACCCGAACACGACCTACGCCGTGCTGGCCAGGACGAGCCAGGCGGCGGCGGTGGCGCTCCCCCTGACCCGGTCGGACGCCAACGATGCGGGAGCCTCGGGCGGGTGGAGCATCGGGGATGCTTATGACTGTTTCAATTGCGGGTGGGGCGGGCCGCCGCACACCTGGGTTTCGCATAACGAGGCATCGCTGCAAATCCAGATCCTCGGCACCGAGAGAACCGCGCCCATCGTCGCGGCGGTGCGCTCGGTGGCGGTGACCTCCACGCCGGCGCTGACCTCGTCCGGGGCGACCTCGCCGGACACCTACGCGGTAGGGGAGCGGATCTACTTCACGGCCACCTTCAACAACAGGGTGGCGGTGTTGGGGGACCCGGAGTTCGAGTTCTCGCTCGCCAATCCCGGCGTATCGGGCAATGACGCCCGGCGGGCGGCCTACGACACGGGCCGGAGCACGACGAGGAAGCTGGTGTTCGGCTATACCGTGCAGGCGACCGACCAGGACACCGACGGCATCTGGGTGGGCGACCAGACGCGGACCTTTCAGCTCGACAGCAACGACGGCATCGTGACGATCGCGAGCAGCCGGGACGCCACTCTCGCCCACCGCAGCCTCGGGACGCAGCCCGCCCACAAGGTGGACGGCACGCGCAGCCCGCCGGCCGGCGTGGATCCGGATCCGCCATTGACCGCGTCGTTGTCCGGTGCGCCCGAGCACGATGGACGGACGGCGTTCAAGCTCACGCTGACCTTCAGCGAAGAAGTGTCCATGAGCTACCGGACGGTGCGCGAAAGGCTGTTCACGGTCAGCGGGGCGGCGATCACGGACGTCCGGCGCCTCGACCCGGGGTCGAACCTGCGCTACGAGCTGACGGTTCGGCCGGGCGGCAGCGGCGCGGTGAGGCTGGCGCGGGCGGCGCTCCCGGCGTGCGGGGAGAGCGACACGATCTGCACCGCGGACGGTCGCGCCCTCGAAGGGCCGCCGACGTTGACGGTGCCGGGGACGGCGAGGTTGTCGGTGGCGGACGCGACGGTCGAGGAAGGACCGGATGCGGCGCTCGCCTTTGCGGTGACGCTGAACCGCGAGCGCCACGCCGCGGTGACGGTGGACTATGCCACGAGCGATGGCTCCGCGACGGCGGGTCAGGACTACACGGCGGCGAGCGGCACGCTGACCTTCGCGGCCGGGGAGACGGCCAAGAACGTTTCGGTGGCGGTGCTGGACGATACCGAAGTCGAGGGCGTGGAGACGTTGACGCTATCGCTCTCGAGCGCCACGGGCGCGCGCATCGCCGACGGCGAGGCCTTGGGCACGATAGAGAATCCGCAGTCGGAGATGGAGGCGCGATTCATCGCGTCGTTGTCCGGCGTCCCGGCCGAGCACGACGGGCGTACGGCGTTCAACCTCACGCTGACTTTCAGCGAAGAGGTGTCCATGAGCTACATGACGGTGCGCGACAACCTGTTCACGGTGACCGGGGGGACGATTCCGAAGGTCCGGCGACTGAGTCCACCGTCGAACCTGCGCTACGAGGTGACCGTACAACCAGGCGGCAACGACCCGGTGACGCTGGCGCGGGCGGAGCTGCCCGCGTGCGGGCAGAGCGGCTCGATCTGCACATCGGACGGGCGCGCGCTCGAAGGCGAGCTCTCGGCGACGGTGGCGGGGCCGCCGGTGGCGTTTACCGCGTCGTTGTCCGGCGTCCCGGCCGAGCACGACGGAGCGACGGCGTTCAACCTCACGCTCACCTTCAGCGAAGAGGTGTCGATGAGCTACGTGACGGTGCGCGACAACCTGTTCACGGTGACCGGGGGGACGATCCCTAGCGTCCGGCGCCTCAATGCGCCGTCGAACCTGCGCTACGAGGTGACGGTAGAGCCAGGCGGCAACGACGCGGTGACGCTGGCGCGGGCGGAGCTGCCGGCGTGCGGGCAGAGCGGCTCGATCTGCACATCGGACGGGCGCGCGCTCGAAGGCGAGCTCTCGGCGACGGTGGCGGGGCCGCCGGTGGCGTTTACCGCGTCGTTGTCCGGCGTCCCGGCCGAGCACGACGGAGCGACGGCGTTCAACCTCACGCTCACCTTCAGCGAAGAGGTGTCGATGAGCTACGTGACGGTGCGCGACAACCTGTTCACGGTGACCGGGGGGACGATCCCTAGCGTCCGGCGCCTCAATGCGCCGTCGAACCTGCGCTACGAGGTGACGGTAGAGCCAGGCGGCAACGACGCGGTGACGCTGGCGCGGGCGGAGCTGCCGGCGTGCGGGCAGAGCGGCTCGATCTGCACGCCGGGCGGGCGCCCGCTCGAGGGCGAGCTCTCGGCGACGGTGGCGGGGCCGCCGGGGCTCTCGGCGGCGGATGCGCGGGTGGACGAGGCGGAGGACGTGACGGTGGACTTCGCGGTGACCATGAGCCGCGCGTCCACCGAGACGGTGACGGTGTCGTATGCGACCTCGGACGGCACGGCGACCCAGGGAGATGACTATACCGCGGCGTCGGGGACGCTGAGGTTTGCGCCGGGCGAGACGGAAAAGACGGTGTCGGTGGCGGTGCTCGACGATGAGCATGACGAGGGCGAGGAGACCTTCACGCTGACGCTGTCGAACCCCTCGGGCGGCAACGTCTTCCTTGCCGACTCGACCGCGACGGGGACGATCGTCAACACCGACCCGCTGCCGCGGGCGCTGATGACCCGGTTCGGGCGGGCGGCGGCGGTGCACGTGGTCGAGCAGGTGGAGGAACGGCTGCAGGCGCCGCGCGAGCCGGGCTTGCGGGGCCGGTTCGCGGGCCGGGAGCTGCGGCGGGACATGGGGCGCGAGATGGCGCTCAGCTTGCTGAGCCAGCTTGGCGGCGCGACCGGCGGGCATCCTGCCGCGGGCGTCCACAACGCGCTGGCCGGTTCGGCGGCGGGCGGCATGACCCGGCTCGGGACGCCGGGACTCGCCGGCGGTGCGCCGCTGCCGGCCGCCGCGGGACTCGGCGGCGCGGCGGCGGGCGGGCCGGCGGATCCGACGATGGCGGCCGCGGGGCCGGCCGGCGGCCTCAACCAGGGCGGACTCCTGCGGATGGGCCTCGGCGGGGGCGACGTGCTGACCGGCTCGGCCTTCGCGCTGAACCGCGAGACGCGGCACGGGGGCATTCTGTCGTTCTGGAGCCGCGGTGCGCGGTCGCATTTCGCCGGCCACGAGGGAGCGCTGTCGCTCGGCGGCGACGTGCGCACGACGATGTTCGGCGCCGACTACGCCAGGGGGCCGCTGGTGGCCGGTCTGTCGCTGTCGCACAGCCGGGGTCTGGGCGAGTACGCCGGCATCGCCGGCGGGCAGGCGGCCTCGGCCGTGACCGGCCTCTACCCGTGGCTGGGCTATAAGGCGACCGACCGCGTGACGGTGTGGGGCGTCGCCGGGCACGGGTACGGGGGGCTGCGGCTGACGCCCGAGGGTGGTCCGGTACTCGAGTCGGGCCTGTCGATGGCGATGGCGGCGGCGGGGACCCGCGGCGAGCTGGTGGCCGGCGGCGCGGGCGGCTTCGCGCTGGCGTTCAAGGCCGATGCGCTGTGGTCGGGCACGTCGATCGACGGGGTGGACGGCCCGGCCGGGCGGCTGAAGGCGACCGCGGCGTCGGTGACGCGCTTCCGGACAGGGCTCGAAGGCTCGCGGGCCTACGCGCTCGCCGGGCGGCTGTCGCTGACGCCAAGCATCGAGGCCGGGCTGCGGCACGACGGCGGGGACGCCGAGACGGGCGCCGGCATGGACGTGGGCGCGGGCCTCATCGTGTCGGACTCGTCGACGGGGTTGGCGGTGGACGTGCGCGTGCGCACGCTGCTGGTGCACCAGGCCGCAGGGTTCCGGGAGTGGGGGAGCGCGCTGTCGCTCAGCTACAACCCGACCCCGTCGACGCCGTTGGGCTTCGTGGCGCGAGTGGCGCCGTCGTGGGGCGGTGAGGCGAGGAGCGGCGCCGAGGCGCTCTGGGGCCGGGAGACGATGGCGGGGATGGCGCACGACAGCTTCGCCTCGGGCGACCGCCTCGATGGGGAGGTCGGCTACGGGCTGCCGGTGGGAAGCCGCTTCGTGGGCACGCCGCGGGTCGGCTTCGGGACCTCGGCGTACGGACGGGACTACCGGGTCGGCTACGGCCTCGGTGTGCTCGACCGCGGGAGCCTGAACCTGCAACTGAGCATCGATGTGCAGCGGCGGGAGACCCCGATGCCGAGCGGCACGGACCACCGGGTCCTCGGGCGCACCTCCGTCAGTTGGTAGAGATTCGCCGCAGGCGTGATTGCGAAACCACTCGCCGACGGGTCCGTCGTGGGGCTACGGCGGCTCGGGTCCGGCAGTGCGCTCGAAGGATCACAGGAGGCAGGACGCATTTCACAAGAGATTCACGCATTGGCCCCACATGGTCGCGGTGTAGTCGCTTTCCTTGTGTAACGTGGAGCTGCACGATTGTATCGGCCCAGGCAGTGGCAACCGCCGTCGGTACCGACTAGCTGTTCAGCCGCAGCGACCCAGACGAGGAACAGGAGCCGGACGCGAATGGTTGCACCTCGGAACACTGCATGATTTCTGCCGGCGCTGGCGAGTCAACCGGGTTGCTCTGCGCGGCCGGGAACCGGGCGGTAGCCGAGGAACGCGGTCCGTCAAGCCGCTACGGCGGGCCATGGAACGCGCCGCGTCGGCGCTACGGGAGTCTTGTCCAAGCAGTCCGGCTTGCAACGTATTGGCGGTCCGCAGGCGTCCCGCGGCCGGAACCTCGGCTCTCGAACGAAGACCAACATGAGAACCACTCCACGACTCGTGATCGCCTCGACGGCCATCGGGCTCGCCCTCGTATCCGCGGAACCGAACAGTGCCTCCCAGGAGTTGGGCGTCGTTTCCCTCGCGGCCGGGCACGCCGACCTCGACGTCCTGCGGCGCTGGGACGCGACGGTCGACGGCATGGCGCGAACCGGCGAACTCGTCGCCGTGTCGCGCGTGAGCGACGCTTCGCTGGAGGGACGCACCCACGACTATCTCGCGCAGCACTACGCCGGCATAGCCGTACACGGCGCTGGCGTCTCTCGCCAGTTGGACCGGACCGGCGTCACCGTGTCGCTGTACGGTACCCTGCACCGCGCGATCGACGTGGATACGACGCCGGCTCTTTCCGCGGCCGAGGTCGTTGCACTTCTCGAACAGCCGCACGCCGGAGCAATCCTTGCCGGTGGTCAGCCGCGGCTGACCATCCTGCCGCTGCCTGACGGCTCCTACGCCCTGACCTACATGGTCCCGATGACCGATCTGCGCTTCTATTTCGCCGACGCCGACGACGGACGGGTCGTGCACATCATGCCCGCGGCCATGTCGCAGGCCGCGGTCGGGGCCGGCACCGGCTACGAAGGTGACCGCAAGAAGTTGAGCACAACCCACACGGGCAGCCGGTTCGAGGCATGGGACACCTTGCGCCCGGGCGAAAGCGTGACCCTCGACGCGGGCTCCGACGAGACCCGCTTCGACCGCCTGGTCACGGAGCATATGCACGAGGGACTGCCTCGAGGCGAACCGTTCTGGACCGCGGACGACATCGCCGCTGACGCCGACAATGAGTGGGACGACCCGGAGGTGGTCGATATCCACGCGCAAACCGGCTGGATGTATGACTATCTTTTCGAACGCCACGGCTGGGACGGCCTCGATGGAGAGAACAGCCGCATCCTGAGTATCGTTGACCCCGGCGGCCCCACCGCCTTCTTCGCCCTGCCGCCGTACGGACCGGAAGGCACCGGCGTGGCGGCCTACGGAACGCCGTGGACGGACCTCGACACCGTTGGACACGAGATGATGCACGGCGTGACGCACCATGCAGTGAGCCGACGTACCGGGAACGACGCGGGGCTCGTCACCGACTGGGCTGCCAGCCTCCGCCTCGGGCCGGCGAGCTTCATTGGTCGTGAAGGCGAGATTCACACGTGCGACACGACTCGCGTCCCGCTGCGTATACTCACACCGGAGGGCCCGGAGACCGTGTTGCGCCCGACCTGGTGTGAGGACGGCCGGTTCGTCATCGGATCTACGCAGGGCTCCGCCCTCCACGAGGCCTACGCCGACATTTTTGCCCAGGCCGTCGAGTTCTTCCACGAAGATACCGGCGTCACGGCCGACTATACCGTGTCCAGTGGCGCCGGCGAGGGGCCCATCCTCCGCTCCCCTCCGGATCCGCAGTCCCAGCCGTTGGCCCCGGGAATTCCATACTTCTATCCGGACAGTTACCGCGATCGCTATGAGTTCGCTTTTGTGGTCATCGATGAAGAGTTCGTCACCTTTTCCCCATTCGGGTTCGTGAACGGAGAGTACGTCTTTGAGTTGGGCCGGTCCGGCCACTACGGAGGTGCCCACTGGAACTCGACGATCCTGAGCCACGCCTTCTACCTGGCCATCGAAGGCGGGACGCACCGTACCAGCGGCATGACGGTCGACGGCGTGGGCGGAGAACGCCGGCCGGAGATAGAGCGGATCTTCTTCCGGGCGATGACGCATCTGATGCCGGCCGCGGGCTCGTTTCGGATTGCCGCAGCCGTCATCCGTCAGTCAGCGGCCGACCTCGCTCCGGGCAGCGACGCGGAGCGGGCAGTGGACGAGGCGCTGCGAGCGGTCGGACTGGCCCCGGACGTGTTCTGACACGGGACATGAGAGAGCACGCCTCGGGATGATCCGATGCGTGGATCATGCAAGTCCGGTGGTTGTCCCGCCCCGAAGACCCTGGCGCTCCGAATGCCTGCGGGATCCGTACTCACAGTGACTCGATGCTGCCGGCGTTCCGACCCGACGCGATCGAGAGCGTGTCGACCCGCGGCCGAGCCACTCCCGTGGAGCTCCGGTTGGAAGCACGCACAGGCCGCGATTCAGGCGCCGTCGGCTTCATGGCGGGCTGCGCCACCGAACGGCGAAACGCTCTAGTTGAGTCTTGCCATGAACTCCAGTACCGCTCACGTCCGCCAGGATGTTCGCTACGAGCCCGACGACCGGCCGCCGCACCTGCTCTCGATCGGGTTGGGGTTGCAGTACGCCCTTCTCAACGTGACGGGCATCGTCCTCACGCCGGTCATCATGATCGGGAGCGCCGGCGGCAGCGACGCCTATCTGTCCTGGGCGGTCTGCGCCGCCCTCGTGATCAGCGGGATCACCACCGTCATCCAGTCCGTGCGCATCGGACGCATCGGGGCGGGCTATGTCCTCCTCATGGGCAGCACTGCCGCGTTTCTCGCCGTCTGCGTGACCGCCCTCGAACGGGGCGGGCAGGGGCTGCTCTCCACCCTGATCCTCGTGTCCTGCCTGTTTCAGTTCGCCCTGGCCGCCAAGTTGTCGTTGCTTCGCAAGGTGTTCACCCCGGCCGTGGCCGGCACCGTGCTGATGCTGATTCCGGTGAGCGTGGCCACGACCTTCCTGGGCAAGCTGACCGACGTGCCCGAGGGAGCGTCGCCGGCGGCGGCGCCCGTCACCGCGGGCGTGACCCTGGCCATCATGATCGCGGCCGGACTCCGCTTCCGCGGCGCCTGGCGGCTGTGGGCCCCGGTCATCGGCCTGGTCGTCGGGAGCGCGATCGGCGGCTTCGGCTTCGGCATCTACGATACCGCGGGCGTCGTCGACGCCGCGTGGGTCGGTCTGCCGCCCGTCGCGCACGTCGGGTTCGATCTCGGTTTCGGTCCGGCCTTCTGGGCGCTCCTGCCGGCGTTCGTGTTCGTGACGCTGGTCGGCGCCATGGACACCCTCGGCGACACCATCGCCGTCCAGCGGGTCTCGTGGCGCAGGCCGCGCGCCATCGATTTCCGCTCGGTGCAGGGCGCGCTGTTCGCCGACGGTCTCGGCAACCTTCTCTCCGGCGTCGCCGGGACGGTGCCCAACAGCACGTACGCGATGAGCATCTCCATTGCCGAGCTCACCGGAGTGGCGGCCCGCGTGGTCGGCGTCTGCGTCGGGGTCATCTTCGTCGTGCTGGCGTTCCTGCCGAAGTTCACGGCGGCCATCGTCGCGATTCCAGGGCCCGTGGTGGCCGCGTTCTACATCGTCCTGGTGGCGTTGCTCTTCGTGTTCGGCATGAAGATCGTGCTCCAGGACGGGCTCGACCAGCGGAAGAGCCTCATCGTCGGCATGGGGTTCCTGCTCGGCGTCGCGTTCCAGCTCGACTGGGTCTTCCCGGAGTACCTCCAGGGGGCATGGGGCGAGCTGCTCGGGAACGGCATGACCGTCGGCGGCTTCACGGTGATAGTGCTGACGCTCTTCGACGACCTCACGGCTTCACGCAGGGTGCGGCTGCGCGTGGCCCTGAACGCCGACGCCTATCCGAAGGTGGACGAGATGCTCTCCCGTTTCGCCGTGGGCAACAAGTGGAACGAGGAGATGACCGCGAGGGTGCGGGCCGTCGGCGAGGAGACGCTGCTGCTGCTGCGCGACGGTGAGCAGGCGCAGCCGCGCGATGACCGCCACATGCTCCTCCTGGCGCGCGCCGACGGCGATGCGGCCGTCCTGGAGTTCATCGCCGCCACCGACGAGACGAACATCGAGGACCAGATGGCCGTGCTCCAGGACCGGCCGGGCGCCATGCAGGTCGAGGAGGAGGTGTCGCTACGGCTCCTGCGGCACTATGCCTCCTCCGTTCGCCACCATCAATATCACGACACGGATGTGGTGACGGTTCGCGTGGAACCCGTCGCCTCTCGGTAGGGGCATTGTCCGGTTCGCTCTCGGCGTCTCCCGCCTGCCCGGTCCCGCGAAGCGCGAGTCCCGGCGACGAACACGGACCACCACGCCCGCTGACGTGGCCGACCCTGCCGGTGGCAAGGCGGCCGATCAGAAGTGGTACTTCAGATTGAAGGTCAGCCCCTGATAGCCGATGCCGGAGAATGTCAGCTCGTTGTTCCACGGCGTAACGCCGTCTGCGAGTACGGGCGCGTGGCTCCGAACGATGTTGTGCATCGCCTCGTGCTCGACGTCGTCGAACCTCGCCCAGCGGAGCGCGACGCCCAGGGACGTGTGTTCGCTGAGGGCGTAGTCGATCCCGGCCAGCGCCTGGTATCCGAACACGATCCGGCTTACGTAAGTATCCAGAATGCTGACGGTTCCCGCCGCGGCGCGCTTGGCCGCGTCCGGCCAGTCCGGATCGAAATCTATCTGCAGGTACTCCGCCTCGGGTCTACGGACGAGTTGCAGATAGTAGTTCAGGTCCACTGCGGCCCAACCGACACCGGCCCCGGCATACGGCGTCCAGCGCGAGCCGTTTCGGAAATCGTAGTACACGTTGGCGAACGCCTGGCGCACCGTGTAATCGCCAATCCACTCGTAGGGCGGCTCGTCCGTACTCCATTCGGAGGTCTTGTTCCGTAGCGCCGTGCTTGTGGTTTCGCCGATCGGTGCCACGACGCTGGCCGGAGATGCGTTCACGTACTCGACCTCGAGCCGCAGTGCGCTGACCGCATAGCCCAGCATGAAGCCGGCGGCCAAACCGGCGCCCGGCTCGAACCTGGTGGATGTGACCACGGGGTTGTTGTCCACGCAGGCCGGATCCTCGAGGGGCGGGCTCACCGAGGATGGATACAGCAGCACGTCGCAGCGGGTCGGATGGCTCATGTAGCTCCGGACCGACTGCACCAAGGTGGGAAACCCGACGCCAAGCTGGAGGCCGGCGTAGAAGCCGTCGCGCTCGTCCTGGGCCGCGGCGGCGTTCGGAATACACGCCAGGGTCGAGCACAGGGCGGCGACCAGCGCGCAGGGCGGAACGCGGCGAGAGTTACGGAGGGCTTCCATGAGCAACCATGCTGGAGGACCAGCCGTGCGGGCTGAGGCCGAACGGCGGCCAGGCGAGCCGCGCAACTCATGTCCCACTTGCCCGGCGAGTCGTAGAGCGGCGACCGTCGCGAAGATGAGCATGAAGAGGTGGTCGAGGAAGTACCCCCTGTTGAAGAAAGGAGAGTGCAGACGGTCGCGTGACGTGTCGCTTGTCATGGTGCAGGGTGTGTGGTTCCGAGGTTTCCGCTTGCGTCGTTTCAGGAGACCAGGCGTCGGGCCGACCCCGGGGTTGGGCAGGTTCCCTCACGTCTGTACCAGTTGGCGCCGCGCGAGCGCGGCGAACATGCCGTCGCGGGCGATGAGGTCGTCGTAGGCGCCGGTCTCGACGATGCGCCCGCGATCGAGGACATGGATCCGGTCGACATCGCGGATGGAGCTGAGCCGGTGGGCAATCACGATGCGGGTCGCATTGATCGTCTTGAGCGACGCCTGCACGACTGCCTGGGCGCGGTTGTCGAGGGCGCTGGTGGCCTCGTCGAACAGCAGGATGCGCGGCCGGCGAGCGAGGGCGCGGGCGATCAGCAGTCGCTGCTTCTGCCCGACGGACAGTCCGGTCCCGTCGGCCGGGACCACGGTGCGCATCTGCATCGGCATGGCCCGGATGTCGTCCTCGAGGGCGGCTGCCCGCGCCGCCTCCCAGGCCTGTTCGGCGCTCAACGGCGACATGCCCGCGATGTTCTCGTAGATGCTGCCGACGACGAGCTGGCCGCTCTGCAGGACCACGCCCATGCGTTGCCGCACCGCCACCAAGTCGAGCCCAGCCAGATCGTCGCCGTCCAGCAGGATCGACCCGGATGTCGGCTGTTCGAGGCCGAGCAACAGGCGGCAGATGGTGGACTTGCCGCTGCCGGACGGACCGACGAACGCCACGTACTCCCCCGGTCGGATGCGGAACGACAGGTCCTCGATCGCGTTCGGGGTGCTCGCCGCGTAGCGGAAGGTCACGTTCGAAACCTCGATGTCCCCTTGCAGGTCGCCTGGATCGATGCCGCCCCCGGCCGACTCCGGGCGCTCGTCCAGCAGCGGCTTGACGCGCTCGAGGAGCGGGATCACGGCCAGCGCGGTGGTCAGCGCCGTCGTCAGGTTGCCGACGGCCGCACTGAGCTGACCGAACGCGGCGTTGAAGGAAAGAAAAGCGGCCAACTCCATCCCGGGCGCCGCACCGGGCGGACCGCCGTAGTGGACGACGCCGTAGATGGCGGCCAGCGCCGCCGGCTGGAACACGGCCGTGATCGCGTGCTGTCCGGCCGCCCAGCGCCGCGCCTGCAGATAGGCCCGCTTCTGCTTCGAGAAGCGGTGCGCCCAGTGGGCGAGCGCATGGCTCTCGGCGTTGGCCACGCGCAGCTTGGAAACCCCGTTGATCATCTGGAGGACGAATCCGTCGATGTCCCCCTGCATGCGGAAAACTTCCCGGTAGTGTCGCACCTGGCCGTACGAGAACACGCAGGTCACGCCGGCCATCAGCGACAGCATCCCGCAGACGTACAGCGTGAGCAGCCAGTGGTAATAGAGCAGCAACGCCAGGCTGAGCATCGAGAAGAGGCCGCTTATCGCCGCCTGCGCCGCCGTGCCCGTCAGCACTTGCCGGACGCCGCTGATCCCGTTGGCGCGGGAGGCGAGATCGCCGGCCGTGAAGCGCCGGAAGAACGGCGTCGGCAACGCGACCAGTCGGCTCCAGACGGCGGCCTGGAGGCGCTCGTCCACACGGCCCTCGATCCGCAGCAGGGCCAGTCCTCGCACGACGAAGAAGACCGCGTTGCCGAAGGCGAGCACCAGCAGCGCGACCAGCGCCGCGCCCCATGCCGGCACGTCGGCCCGCGGAATGAGCTCGGCGAGCACCAGCCCGGTGAGGACCGGAACCAGGAGCGCCGCCACGCCGCCGAGCGCGCCCACCCCCAGCACGGCTCCGACGTCCCGGCCGCGCCGGTGCAGGGCGAAGCGCAGCGTCTTGCCGGCGTCCTCGACCTCGTCCGGCAGCGGCGGATAGAAGGCGAGCCCCTCGGTCGCGATTCCGGCTGCCCGCTTGCGGTTGACCGCGACTTCCGTCCCCGAGCGCGGATCGATGGCACGATAGCCCCCGCGCTGCTTCGCCAGCACGGCGAGCGGCTTCTCTTCCGCTGCCGTGAAGCCGACGAAGGACGGGCCGTCGCGCCTCCACCAGCGGCGCCCGAGCGTTATCCGCCGCGTGCGTATCCCGGCGCGCCGCGCCAGCCGTTCTGCGACCGCGAGGGCATCTGACGCGCCCGCCGGAGCGCTCCGCTCGTCCTGCCGCTCGCGGGCGTCGACAGCCACGCCGCACGCCTCGGCGACCAGGCTGACCGCCGCCTGCAGCGGTGTCCGTTCTTCCAGCCCCGACGGGCCCGTACCGCGCGCCGCGCCGAGCACGTCGCCCAGGTCGCCGAGGGCACGCTTGACGGACGCACGCCTGGCCCCGTGCGCGCGCCGGCGGCGCGACTGCGACTCGATGTCGTCCTCCGCCTCGGCCAGAATCGCGTACTCGAGAACGCGGGTGCCGAAGCGGAGGAACGCCGGCCACAGCCGGTCTGCCACCAGCGCGGTCGGCGTGTAGACGGCGCTGACCTCGGCGGCGACGTCGACTGCGAGCCAGGTGCGCTCGGTGACGGGCAGCAGCGGCTCCCCCTCGCCGACGACCATGTCGCTGCGACCGAGGACGCGCATCGGCGCCGTTGCGGACACCCACACGACGTCCCCGTGCTGCGCGCTCAGGACCGCGCCCGCCGGGTAGCGGACTCCCGGGTCGGCCTCCAGCAGCTCGGCGTCGAGCGGGACGGAGCGGCCGCGCCCGAGAAACTCCGAGAGCCGCGCGATCCAGTCGTCGATCCAGGCGGTGGCGGCGAGGTCGAAGGTATCACCCGCGACACCCGAGCGGTCGCCCGCGATCAGCACCGCGTCCAGGGACGGCACCGCGAGGTACCCGAACACGCGTTCGGGTCGGGCCGGGTCCGTCAGAGGCCGGCTGCCGAACGCCATCGACCCGGCGGGAACCCGGGCGAGGAAACGCCGTCGGCTGACCGGCTCGTTCCCGCGCAGCTCGACCGCGAAGGCGTCCAGATGCCCCTGCTCCACCAGGTGGACGCGCTCGGGGTCGTCCAGCAGGAACGGCCGGGCCGCGCCGGCGGGGATCCGCTCGCCGCGGATGCGCTCGATGGCCGGGACGCCCACGTCTGCTCAGCCTGTCGTCACCAGGGAGCGATACGGACCGTCGCCCGCCATCAGGGTCTCGTGCGTGCCGCGTTCGACGATCCGGCCGCGGTCCAGCACCAGGATCTCGTCCGCGTCCCGGATGGTGCTGAGCCGGTGCGCGACAATCAGGCAGGTGCAACCGCGGCGGCGCAGCCGGTCGTCGATTTCGAGCTCGGTCACCGGGTCGAGCGCCGCGGTCGCCTCGTCCAGCACCAGCACGGCGGGGTTGCGGGCGAGCGCTCGCGCGATCTCCAGCCGCTGGCGCTGCCCGCCGCTGAAGTTGCGGCCGCCCTCCTCGACCTCCGCATCGTACTTCCCCGGCCGCCCGGCTACGACATCGTGAATCGCGGCGTCGCGCAGGGCCCGCACGACGTCGCGCTCCGACACGGTGGGTTCCCACAGCGCGACGTTGTCGCGCACGCTCCCCTCGAACAGCACGAACTCCTGGTCGACGTGGGCCACGATCTCGGCGAAGCGGGCAGGCGGCATGTCGGCGACGTCGTGCCCGTCGATACGCACGCTGCCCGACCAGGGAGTCAACAGGCCGCAGATCAGTCTCGCGACGGTCGACTTGCCGCTTCCGGAGCTTCCCACCAGCGCGATGCGCTCGCCCGGCCGGATCGACAGCGTGAAGTCCTCGATGAGCGGTGCTGTCTTGACGTTGTGCCCGTAGGTGATGCCGTCCAGCTCCACCGCGCCGCGGGGAAGCGGCGCTTCTTCCGGTGCAGCTCCCGCATCGAGCGCCCGCCGCGCGCGCGTGTCCGGTTCGTAGTGCAGCACGTCGTCCAGCCGGGCGATGTCGCCCCGGATGGTCTGCAGATGGGCGCCGAACTGCACCAGGCCGTCCACCGGCCCCGCGAAGTTCCGGGTCAGGCTCTGAAAGGCCACCAGGCCGCCGATGGTCAGCGTGCCGTCCAGGACCCGCAGCCCCCCGACGCCCAGCACGGCCACGAGGCCGAGGAGGGAGAGCAGCGGCGGGGCGGCGTTGGCCATCATCGAGACGAACGCCAACCGCTGCTGCGCGTCCAGCGCGTTGGCGTGCATGCCGGACCAGCGGGCGAAGAAGTCGCCTTCCGCTCCGTTCGCTTTCAGCGTCTCGATCATCTGGATGCCCTTGATGGACACGCCGGCCAGCTTCCCCTGCTCCTTTAGCAGGCGGCGGCTGGCGTCGTCCCTGGCGCGGGCGGCGAGCCGCAGCACCACGAGATTGCCCGCCACGATGGCGGCGGTGACCAGAGTCAGCGGTACGTCGTAGGACAGCATCACCGCCGCGTAGAACCCCATCGCCAGCGTGTTGATCGCGCTCACGGCCAGCTCGTCCGACAGGAGCCGGGCGACGCGGTCGTTCGACGCCACCCGGCTGACGAGATCGCCCGCGTAGCGCTGGCTGAAGAACGGCATCGGCAGGCTGACCAGGTGCCAGAAGAAGCCGGATGTCGTAACGATGGAGAGCTTGGTCTCCATCCGGGCCAGGAAGGCGCGCTGCAGCCAGACCAGCGCGCCCTGCAGGACGGCCGCCAGCACCAGCCCCGCCAGCAGCGCGTTCACCCAGTCCCCGTTCCCGCCTATCAGCACGTCGTCGACGAACACCTTGATCATCGTCGGCACGGCGAGACCGGGCACGAGCAGGGTCAGCGTGGCCAGGGCGCAGAAGGCGAGCGCGCCCCGGGAGTGGCCGAGGCGCGCGCGGAGGCCCCGCAGGATGCTCGGCTGCGAGCCGGCGCGGCGGAACGTCGGGCTCCTCCGGAAGGCGAAGCAGATGCCCGCGTAGCTCTCTTCGAACTCCTCCAGGGGAAGGCGGCGGGGTCCGTGGCCCGGGTCGTTGATGTAGAAGCGCTTGCCCTTGATCCCTTCGAGGACGACGAAATGATTGAAGTCCCAGAAGAGGATCATCGGGAACGGGAACGCGAACAGATCCTCACGCGGACAGCGGAACCCCTCTGCGTGCAGGCCGTACTCGCGCGCCGCGCGGAGCATGCTGTCCGCATTCGCCCCATCGCGGGAGACGCCGCAGCCGACGCGCAGCTCCTCAAGCGACACCCACCGGCCATGGTGCGCGAGGATCATGCCCAGGCAGGCCGCGGCGCACTCGGTGGTCTCCATCTGCAGGATGGTGGGCACCGCCCGCCGGCCTCCCCAGCGGGGATTCAGGTTCGGCCCGAAGTCGGCGCCCGCACTCAATGGCCGGGCTTCTCCCCGATCAGCAGAAATGACGAGCGTGATCGGCGCCTGCCTCTCCACTTCAATCTCTACCCGCCCGACCGTGCCGGCCGGTGAATGCGAGTACCCGCCGCCGCCAGGTCACCGCCGAATACCGCCACCGGACCCGGTCGAAGGAGTCGTCGGAGGCGGACTCGCCGGAGTCGGCGACGAGCTCTCCGGAGCCGGAGGCGGTGGGGTGGGAGGGCAAGCGCTCTCGATGTCCTTGTCGGTAGCGCCGCCGACGATCGTCTTCAGTGTTTCCTGGGTCAGTGCTTCCTGCTCCGGCATTCGGGAACCTCCCTCGAAGGAACTCTCACGTTTGTCGTCCGCATCCGGTACTCCGATACTCGGGCGCGGTCATGTCCGTCACGTATCGAGGCTACACGATGTCCATGAAAGTGACGTGAGTCATGGAGTCCGCCGCATGATCTTCTCGTGAAATTCCGCTCTGTCGCCACGGGCCGGAACGCGCACCGACGGCGACGAAGAGGCCGACGCTTGCCGAAAGAAGACACGGCGCCGATCCTTGTCAGCGACCTGCTCGATAGCAGCCCGACATATCCCCGGGCAACTTTTCATAAACGAATCGCGTATCGGGGTCCAAGCGTCACGTAACGTTCATATCGAGGGCGTACCATGCTCCGTTACCGATTGCGCGCGCTCTGCACTCCCCGGATTCGGCGGCGGGCGACCTGCGCGCGCCCTCCGCCGTTGCGGCACCTCACCGTCGGGAGCGTCGGGAGACCAATTGGAGAATCGGCCGTGATCGGAACCGGCATGCGCTCCCTCTTTCTTGCGCACGTGCAGTTGGTGGCAGTGACCGTGGCGGTCGCCGCGCCGGGACTCCAGTTCGCCTGCGGTCCGCATGACCCGACCCCCGGGCCGAACCCGCAGCCCCTGGTCGAGGCGCAGAACGCCTGTCCGGCCACGCTCACGCCGCCGTCAGCGTCGTTCGGGACCGGCTTCGGCGCGGCGCCGCTCGGCGACGGCGAGGATGTCAGGTCCCTCCACGGCCGCGCGCGGCGGACCATCCTCGATGCGATCTGGAAACACCGGACCGGGTTGGAGCGTGGCCTCGTCCTTCCGCCGATCCGTCGGGCGGCGACGGAGGACGTGGGCGAGATCGCGGTGCTGCAGGACGAGGGCGATCTGATCCTCGCCGCCAACACCTACGACCTGCGCGACGTCACGCTGCGTTTCGAGCCGAACGGGGGCGGTGGCTACGGCGTGACGCGCACCAGCTCGGCCACCTATCGAGCGCTCCTGGGCGACCGGGTGACGCTCGGGGACGACGATACCGCTCCGCTGGCGTTGCCCTTCGAGTTTCCGTACTACGGCCGCGCCCACACCGGCGTCTTCGTCAACTCGGACGGCAACGTCACCTTCGAGGAGGGCGACGGCGCCAGCACGTTGCGCAACATCTCCCGGCTGCTGACCGGCCCGCCGCGCATCGCGCCGTTCCTGGCCGACCTCGACCCGTCGGCCGGCGGTGCGGTGTTCGCCCGGATCAGCGCCGAGGCGGTCACCGTCACCTGGTGCGCGGTGCCGGAATTCGACTCGGAGACCAACCGGGTCACGGTGCAGGTGAGCCTGCTGCCGAACGGCCGCGTCGAGATGACCTTCGACGGGGAGATCGCGATCGGGCAGGTTCTCGTCGGTCTGTCGCCCGGCCGCACGGAGCGATTCGAGGGCGTCGACCTGAGCGAGCCCGGTTCCACACCGGCCGGCGGCGGCGCTGTCGGCGAGTGGTTCTCGCTGCGGGACGAGCTCGACCCGGTCGCGGTGGCGGCGAAGTTCGCGTCGTCCCATCCGGATGCGTACGACCAGCTCGTCATCTGGACGGACCGGCCAGGGCTGTTCGAAGACGCGTTCGCCTACGAAATCGGGGTCGCCAACGATGTCCGCGGCATCGGCCTGCCCATCTACGACCATTCTGCCGACTTCTGGAGTGAGGAGCTGAACAGCGTCGTGGTCATGGGCTGGCTCGGCAAGTACTCCGACGACCGGTCGAAGAAGGTGATTGGGGAAGGCACCACACTGGGCACCCTGGCCCACGAGTCGGGGCACCGGTGGCTGGCGGTCCTGGAGTTCAGCGACCACGACCGCGAACGTTCGTCGGCGATCCTGGACCAGTCCGGCTATCACTGGAACTTCTTCGTCGACAGCGACGCGTCGGTGATGGGGGGCAACGACATCGAGGAACTCGGCGGGGGGCGGTTCGAGACCGTGGCCGCGGTCGAGCGCTACAGCGCGCTCGACCAGTACGTGATGGGCCTGCGCCACGACTTCGAGGTGTCGCCGTTCTTCCATGTCGAGTCGCCGATGAACGTATCGCCGGCGGGCGGGCACACCGGGGGGCCGCGGGTCGGCGTCACGTTCAGCGGCACCCGGCGCGACGTGTCGATCGAGAACATCATCGAGGCCGTGGGACCGCGGGCGCCGAGCGCCGACGAGGCCCCGCGCGTGCACCGGCAGGCGTTCCTCTACGTCGTCGGAGCGGGCGACACGGCAGAGTCTGCCGACGTGGCCAAGCTCGACACGATTCGCAAGCAGTGGGAAGGGTTCTTCGGGGAAGCGACGGAGGGCCGCATGCGTGTCGAGACGCGGTTGCGGGCCGGCGTCCCGGCGGCCATGACGCCCTGACGCTACGGGCGTTCGGCCGTGTCGAGCGCGTCAGTGCGGTGCGCACCGATCTGCATCGGCGATCGGGTGGAGTTTCGGGCGACGGTCTCGTCGAGTCGCGGTGGCAGGCAGGCCGCCGCCGATGCGGTCTGGACGTCGGATGCGCCGGTGGTGGCGACAGTGTCGGTGTCGGGACTCGCGACCGCCGTTTCGGCGGGCGAAGCGACGATATCCGTCGAGGTCTTCGCCGACGGGCGCGGCTCGTTCGCATCCGTGTCTTCCCCAACCGCCATTGGGAGGGCGACCCGAACGTGAAGAGGATAGCCGTGCCTTCGGACTGGCGGGAACTGGGCGAGGAAGACTTGGCGGCCTGCCGGATTGCGCTTCCTGGATCCTCGCCACCGTCGATGGCGTAGCTGCTCTTCGAGCGAGCAGTGAAGCCCGCTGCCTAGTCTAGGGAATGAAGTGCCCAAGTATTCACTAGGTTTTCACATGAGGTTCACGTTAGGTTCATCTGCGCAGAGTACTGTGCTCGTGGTTGCCGTGGTCGGGAGGAGGCTGGGGTTGTCGGTGTCTCGGCTTCTGAACGTCGCTGTCGTAGTCTCCACCGTGCAGGTCTGCCTCACTGCCTAGGCGGATCTGGCGGCACGTGATGACGAAAGAACCACACCGCTACGGTCAAGAGCCGATACGAGGGGGAATGCGGATGCGAGGAGTTGATTTAGGCATTATGATCGCTCTAGTCGTTGCGGTCGCGGGGGGCACAGCTTATGTGGTCCAGATTCGGGCTGACGTCGATGAGCTGAGCCGCCTCATTCAGTTCGACCGGCCGCTGCGATTCAGCACTGGCGGCCGCGGCAGGAACAACGAACGGCTGATTCGAGTCGACGAGGGGATCTGCTACCTCACGCGCGTCACGGGTGATTTCAACGGCAACGGAGAATGGGCCCATGTCAGGCCAACCGACGACGGGTTCTGGAATCTGCAGACCGACAGCAGGGAAAATTCGGGAGCCGGGGCTTGGATATACGCTGAGGCTCATTGCCTGCGCTTTCCGGCATCGACTCAACCAGAAGGATGACGGTGGCTTTTGCTAATGGCCCGCGAGGTTGCGCGCCAAGCGAGCACGGAAGCCCACTGACGCTTGACGCTAGGCGTCACGTCCGCGCGATTCGCGGCCCGTGGCTCGTAGTCACCATCCACGAACTTGCGCGAGCGGCCGGGGCAAACGCGGCCGGCTGCCTCCAGCGGTTTGCCGACTCCTCTTCCACATCACGGGGCAACTGTCGCCGGTGCCGCTCTGCCGCAGGAGCGGTCGATTGGAGAAACAGCCACACGATGCGACTGCTTGCGATAATCGGCCTTTTGGTGCTCTCGTCACTAGGCTGCGAGACGGAGGACGAAACATCGACTTTCATACCGACAACGCCATCCATCGTCACCACTACCCCTACCGGGCCCAGATGTGATGCCAACCTTATCGAGGTGGGAGACTGGTGGCATGAGCGACACATGGGATTGGGCGACAATGCATCTGTCGAGTTCAACATCTACTTTCGCTTCACGAGGCGCCCCCCGGAGGGGTGCCAATACTACGTCTTCGTGAGTTACGTAGTCAAGCAGCGTGGACGTGTCGTGGCCGCTGGTGCGCCCGTAGGGGAATCTACCCAAATGCATGATGCCGATTACCCCGGTAGATGGTACTGCCCAATGCAATCATGTCACAGCGGGCACTTGGCCGAGCCCCGTGGTGCGTACGAGATAGCTTGGAATTGGCTGGCGTGTGAGATTGGCTATTGCACCAGGACAGAGCTGCAGCCCCCGGACTGAGAGATGCTTGGGCTACGTGGTTCTCTCGTCCCGGTGATCTGCGGATCCCCGGCACCTACGGGGTTCGGATCCCTGCGATTCGATGACTCCGGCGTACCGGCCGCCATGTTCGCCATCGTCTTTCCCGACTGCCGGCGCACGACGGCGACGAGGACTCTGTGGACCTCGTCCCCGGTGAATGTCTGGTCGGGCAGGTCCGCACCGTAGTAGACGCCAGTTTCTTGCCTCACGCGTAGAACCCCGCGTGGGCAGCGCGCCTTACGGAGCAGACGGAGCAGACCGAAATCGAGGCGATGCACGCCATCGTGTATTCGCGCCGAACCGGCAAGTGCTGATGGATGTCCGTGCGCAAGGGAGCGGGCTTTGGAACGGGCCCCGTGTGACCAGCCAACGCGAGGCCCTGACGGGCGCAGCCGCCCTCGCCGCCGGACGGAGCCGGACCAGGATTCACCGCTACGCCGATGGAGACTGACGCCAAATGAGAATCGCTCCGAGGCTCGCACTCGCTTCCGCGCTCGCGGGAACCGCACTGATCGCCGCCGGACGGCATGTCACCTCGCACCAGCCCGGCGTAGTGCCCATCGCTGCCGGTCACGCCGTCGACCTCGACGCGTTGCGGCATTGGGACAGCAGGGTGGACGGACTCACGAGGACGGGCGACCTCGTCGCGGTATCGCGCCTGAACGACCCGTCCGTCGAGGGACGCACCCACGAGTACCTCGCGCAGCACTACGAGGGCGTTCCGGTGCATGGCGGCGGCGTCTCCCGGCAGCTCGACCGCGGTGGCGTCACCGTGTCGTTGTTCGGCACTCTGTACCAGGGAATCGACGTGACTGCGACGCCGGCGCTGTCGGAGTCGGACGTCGCCGTGCTGCTTGAGCGGCTGCACGGCGGAGAGCACGTTGCCGGAGAGCCGTCGCTGGGCGTGCTGCCATTGCCGGACGGCTCGTACGCGCTGGCCTATCGGGTCGCCGTGTCCGACGAGTTCGTCTACTTCGTCGACGCCGGCGACGGGCGGGTACTGCACCGCGTGCACGCGCGCATGTCGCAGTCGGCGATCGGCGCGGGGACCAACTTCCAGGGGAAACGGAGGAAGCTGAACACCACGCATGCGAACGACCGCTTCGAAGCGCTCGACGCCATGCGGCCTGCCGAGATCGTCACGCTCGACCTTCGCTTCAACAACCGGCGCGAGGAGCGGTTGGTCTACGAGCACCTGATCGACGACCTGCCGGCCGGCGAACGGGTCTGGACGTCTGACGATGTCGCGGCCGACGCGGACAACGACTGGGACGACCCGGCGGTGGTCGACGCGCATGCCTACGCCGGCTGGTTCTACGATTACCTCTCCGCCAGGCACGGCTGGGCGGGCGTCGACGGCGCGAACGGACGGATCCTGCTCATGGTCAACGACCCCGATGCGACTGCCTACTTCGCTGTGCCACCGCTTGGCCCGGAAGGCGCCGGCGTGTTCAACTACGGCCGCTCGGTCGACGAGACCAGCGAGCAGGCGTGGGTTACCGCAGACGTCGTCGCGCACGAGATGATGCACGGGGTGACGCACTTCGCGGTAAGCAACCGCACCGGCGACCCGTTTCCACTGATTTTCACGCAGCTCCCTGTCGGCACGAGACTCGGCCCCAGGAGCTTCACGGACGGCAAGGGAGATACCTACACGTGTCCCACGGCTCGATTCCTGGGGCACGTCATCACACCGGACGGGTTCGAGGTGGGCTTGGTGCCGGCCTGGTGCGTCGACGGCCGGTTCCTCCTGGCCTCCAGCCACGGCGGCGCCATCCACGAGAGCTATTCGGACATCTTCGGCGAGTCGCTTGAGTTCTACCACCAGGACGAGGGTCTTGCGGGCGACTACCTGGTGGGCGGCGAACTCGAGATTGGCCCCTTCCGTTCCCTCGGTGACCCCCGATCGGTCAGCGACGGCTTCTATCCGGACGCCTACGGCGACCGCTACGAGTTCGCCCTCACCCTGAGCGAGGAGGGCTACTGGGACTATTCCGGGTTCGTATTCGTCCATGGCCGGTACTACGGCTCTACGAACTGGTTCGGCTACGGGGGCAACCACTGGAACTCGACGTTCCTGAGCCACGCCTTCTATCTGGCCGTCGAGGGCGGTACGCACCGCTCGACCGAGGTGACCGTGGAGGGTGTCGGCGGCGGCGGCCGGGCGGAGATCGAACGGATCTTCTTTCGCGCGATGCGGGACCTGATGCCGTCGGCGGCGTCGTTGCCGACCGCCGCGGACGTCATCCGCCAGTCGGCGGCCGACCTCGCCCCGGGCGGCGATGCGCAACGTGCCATCGACCAGGCGCTCCGCGCCGTCGGGCTGTCGCCTTGACGGGCATCCCGATTCGGAGGGGGCGCCGCCGTGCGCGTGTGCATCGCTCGCGCGACACGCCGCAGCCGATGTGGTTCGCATCCGAAGTCAATAGCCGAGTCCCTCCCGGATGAGGGGGACCACCAGCGTGATGGGCGGCTGCCGTTCCACCTCGATCTCCACCCGCGCCACCGTGCCCGCGGTGAGTTCCACTTCCGCGCCCCTGGCCGTGGTCCACGCGAACCCGCTCGCCGTGTTCGGATCGGGGTCGAGCACGACACGCCCGGCGTAGGGAGTCCCGCCGTTCGAGAAGGTCTCGGCGAGCTCCTGGTTCTGCAGGACGGCAGCCATGCTGTCGACGCTCGCCGGAAACTCTGCGATGCTCTCGACGACGCCGGTCATGTAGCCGTACTCCACGTGCGGGACGGTGCTGGGGGAGACGCGAACCGGCATGCCGGGCTCGACCCGCTTGCCGTCGGTGGTGGAGACGTACATCAGAACGTCGAGCCCCTCGTCGCCGGTCCGGATCCCGAGCACCGAATCGCCGGGCTGCAGGACCGTGCCCACTTGCGCCTGGATCCCCGTCACCCGGCCCGAGACCGGTGCGCGAATGCGCCACGTCTCGATCAGCGTTTCGAGCTCCCTTGCCTGGCGCCGGGCTTCGAGAAGCCGTGCGTTCGCGTCGTCGATTCGGATTCGGAGATCGTTTCGGCGGCGCAGCGACTCCGAGGCGACCTCGTCGCGACGCCGCATGACGTCGAACAGGTTGCGCCGGGCCAGATCCACCGCCTCCTCGTTGTCCTCTATCTCCGTCCTTGCCACCAGGCCGTCCTCGAAGAGGGCCAGACTGCCCCGCAGGCGGGCGCCGGCGGTCTCGACCAGATCCCGGCCGGTGCGCTCCAGCACGTCCAGGTTGGTCCTCTGCCGAGCCAGATTCCGGTCGATCAGCGCGTTCTCCTCCCGCGCCTCCGTCTCGCGGTCGCGCAGGGTCCTTCTCCGCTCGTCGACGAGCGCCAGCGCGTTGGCGTAGCGCTCCGCCGTCTCCGGGTCATCGACCTCCGCGACGACATCTCCCGCCGACACGAGCTCGCCGAGCGAGGCGACGATGCGAGCCAACTTGCCGCCCTCGGGCGATGCTGCATCGAAAACGGCGCCGCCGCGGCTCATCACGAGGCCGTCGCCCTGCACGTAGGTGGCAACTTCCCCGAGCACCGCCCACGCGACGACCGTGCCCATCAGTGTCATCAAGGAGAAGAGCGCCAGCCAACCCTTGGGCGTCGTGACGTACAGCGCGCGGTCGAGGTGCTCCGGCGCGACCAGATCCTGCGGGGAGCGGGGCATCCTGCTCTCACTTGTGAGACGTTCCGACGAGGCCGCCGCTCAGTACCCCGCCGTGAGCGGCGGCCTCCCGACAGCCCTACCTCAATTGCCGTCGCTCGGCGGCGGCGGCGGCGGCGGCGGATCGCACGCGCCCTGCTCCTCGTCAGTAGCTCCACCGACGATCGTCTGGAGCGTCTCGTCATCCAGAGGTCTGGCGGGTTTCTTTTTCTCCGGCATTCGGATCCTCCTTTGCAAGGAATGTCGACAGAGACCGTGTTCTTCGTGCCACGCTCGTGCTTGCGATCCCGTCCCTTGCAAAACGGTCGAGCAAACTGGAGCCCGGCAGCTTGCCAATAGCGCAAGCACGAATACGGTCAACTGCTTAAAGCGTACACGATGCACTATGAACGTAAAGTGAATAAACTGGAGTCAATCGAGAACTCTTCATGAATATCACCCTCAATCGGTGCGTCTGCGCCGTTGTACGTCGCGTTGCCGGTCCATTGGAACCGTCAATCTCCGCCCGGCTGGCCCCTGGGGCGGCGTTGTAGCCGCCGATCCGCACTCGGCCAGCTCCGAATCGCACGTTGTGTCCGGCATCGAGCCGTCAGCTCGCCGTCCGCCCGAAGGTCGAGATCTGACGCCGACCTCCCTCGCCCAAGACCTCAGCCTGGCATCACGCTCCCGGGCGTCGGCCTGCCGGGCGGGATGGAAACCATCAGAGCGAGCAGTCGCCGCATCGGATCGCCGACACGCCGGGGACGCCTTCCGCCTCTCTTGGAATGTACACTTGTAGATATGAACGTGACGTGACCTGCAGGGCCAGCCATCGTGACAAGGTCGTGATTTCATGGCCGATCGGCGGAACCGTAGCTCAGAATTGTGTCTCACCGACCCCGCCCAGCTCGTCTCCGAGTCGCGCGGGTCCGCGACCGAGCGGCATCTTCTGGAGCGGGCGCGCCGGGGAAGTCGCTCGGCGGTCGGCGCCCTGTTCGAGCGGTACGGCGCTTGGCTCCGGCGCTGGGCGCGCAGCCGGCTGCCGCCGCGGGTGCGCGGCGCCCTCGATACCAGCGACGTCGTCCAGGACGCGTTGCACCACACGTTCGCCCGGTTCGCATCGTTCCGGTCGACGCAGGCCGGCGTGCTGCGGATGTATCTGCGGCGCGCCGTCCAGAACCGGATCCGTGACGAGTTGCGGCGGGTCGCACGGCGGGGCAACAGCATCATGCCGGATCAACCGATGCTGCGTTCCGACGATGGCGCCCCGCAACTGCGAGAGCTGATCGACGACGAGACCTGGAGGCGCTATCTGGACGCCCTGCGGCAGCTTCCGCCCCGTGACCGCCGGTTGATCGTCGGCCGCGCGGAACTCGCGTACACCAGCGAACAGCTCGCGTTCATGGAACGGCTGCCGAGCCCGGCCGCCGCGCGCGGGGCGCTGCGCCGGGCGTTGGTGCGGCTGAGCGACCTGATGTCCGATGGGTAGCGCCGATCAAGACGAGGTCGTCGGCGAAGCGGCGGATGCCGTTGCGTGGAACGAGGAGGTGCAATGGGACCGCCGAGCGCAGGTCGCGACGCCGGCGGGCCGTCGAATGCTGGACAACCTGCGTGCCCTCGCCCCGCTGTTCGCGGCCGATCGCGCTCGGGGCGTGCGAGCCGGCGCGGCGGAAGGGCCGGCCGATCCGCAGGCCGGCGCGGGCGTTCCTCGTGCCGTGTGGGCGCTGGTCGCGGTCGCCGTCGTGGAGGTGGGGCCGGCGCTGGCGCTGCTTCCGATCGAGTGGGCGGAGTACCGCCGGGCGCACGGCGAGCCCGCCAGGTATCTGGCGACACAGTTCATCGGGCACGCAGCGAACGCGTGCCTTCTGCTGTTTGCGGCCCGCTACGACCGGCGGACCCGGCTGCTTGGGAGCTACTTCCTACTGAGGGCGGTGTTGCCTTCCCTGCACATGCTCCTGGCCCGTGTGTGGCAGTTGCCGCCGGCCCACCTGTTGCACGACGCGGTCGGGGAGCTGACTACGCCGATGATCGTGTTCGGCTTCCTGTACGCGATTCCGGCGGTGTTCGCCCCGGTGTTCCTGTGGGCGTTCGCCCGGGAGTGTCCACGGGTGTACCGCCGAACCGGTCTCGACGAGCTGGCGCGCCGCATGGTTCCGATCAGCGTGGCGCTCGGGTGCGGTGTCTGGGTGGCGTGTGCGGGATCGCTCGCCGTCGCCCGGGCGGGTTACGCCGAGTGGGCGTACTTCCTGGTCATGGACGTCTCGGTCGCGATTCTGGACGTGTCGCCGGTGGCGGCGATGGCCGTGGTGGCTCTGCGAACACGCACGGCCCCGGCCGCGGAAGTACGCCGCGTCGCCGTGTTCAGCGGCGGGTTCGTGCTGTGGATGGGACCGGCGGCGGCTTACGGCGTCTTCGAGGTGTTCTCGCCGGGGTTCTGGTTGGTGAACTACCGGTGGTCGCCGGCGGTGGCGCTGGTCGAGTTGGGTCGTTTCCCGGGGGTGCTGCTGCTCTGGTACTCGGTGCTGGCGGCGCGGGTGCCGCACCGCCGCGAGGTGATCCAGTCACTCTATCGGCGACTGCTGGGATTGCGCGCCCCCGCCGCGGCCACGCTGGTGGCGTCGATGCTGGCGCTGGGCTGGTTGGTGGCGAGCCGTCCCGACCGCGAGGTGGGTGCGGTTATCTCCGACCCGCTCGTGCAGACGCTGTTTGCGGTGACCGCGATCATGCTGCTGGTTGCCGCCGGCCGCGAGCGGATTCGCGTTCGTCTCGACGCGTGGGTGTACCCCGAGATGGCAGATCAGCGGCAGCTCCTGGCGGCGGCGGCCGATACGCTCGCGCACGCGGGCGACCTCAAGGCGGTGAAACGAACGGTGGCCCGAACCGTGCAGCGCGGCTGCGGCTCGACCGCCGAGCTGTTGGTGGCGAACGACGCCGGGCTGCCGGGCGGACGGCTTGCCTCCTTGCCCCGTGCCTCGGCGATCGTCCGAATGCTGGAGACGACGGGCGGTTCGATGCGTGTGCATCCGGACGACGGCACGTCCGTCTTCGCGTTGCTGCCGCGCGAGGAGGCGTCGTGGGTGGTCGAAGCCGCTGCCGACGCGATCGTGGCCGTACCCGGACCGGGAGCCGAGCTCCTCGGCGTGTTGGTGGTGGGACGGCGCTTCGACGACCGCCTCGTGAAGGGCGTCGACGTCCCCTTCCTGGAGGCCCTGGGAGCGGCGGCGGGGCTGGCGGTGGGACGGCTGCGTCTGCTGCAGGCTGGGCGCCGGACGTTGGACGAACCGCCGGCCCTCGAGTGCCCCGTGTGTCGATCCGTGAGGGGGCCCGGTGAGCCGCCCGAGTGCGACTGCGGAGAAGCCCATGTCGAGGTGGCGGTGCCGAAGCTGCTGGCGGGGAAGTACCGACTGGCGCGGCGGCTCGGCGCGGGTGGGATGGGCGCGGTCTACGTGGCTCGCGACCTTCGCCTGGACCGCGATGTCGCGGTGAAGACGGTGGGGGGGACGTCGTCTGCATCCCTCCTGATGGGCTTGCATCCCGAAGCGCTGGCGATGGCGACGATCACGCATCCTGCCATAGCGCAGATCCATACCGTCGAGTCCTGGCGGGGGCGGCCCTTCCTCGTGGTGGAGCTGTGTGCGGGCGGTACGCTGGCCGACCGTCTCGTCCGGGGACCGGTGCCGGCGACGAAGGCGATCCCGGTGGCTGCCGCGCTGGCCGAGGCGCTCGCGGCGCTGCACGAGGCGGGGTACGTGCACGGGGACGTCAAGCCGAGCAACGTCGGATTCGCGTCGGACGGATCGGTGAAGCTGCTCGACTTCGGCCTGGCGCGCGAGACAGGGGGCGCCGACGCCACGGCCGGCACGTTGCGGTATCTGTCGCCGGAGGTTCTCGACGGCTGCCCGGCCGAGGAAGCCGACGACGTCTGGGCGCTGTGCGTGGTGCTGCACGAGATGGCAACGGGCCGCTATCCGTTCGGGTCGGGCGGCGCCGGCGCGACAGCGGACCGAATTCGGCAACAGCGTCTCGCCGGGGCCGAGTCGACCGGGCGTTCGGAACCGGCGGCAGCCGTCCTGGCGTTCACTGAATCGATGCTGACGGCCCCACGGGCGAGCCGTCCGGCGACCGCGCGGGCGTTCGCCGCGGCATTGCACCGTGTCGCCGGCGCGCACTGAGTCGCACTCTCTTCCGTTCTCCGCGATCGTTTTCCATCCTCCGGCGTCTTCATATCAGTACCGGCATGTGCTCGGGCCGAACGTGCGCCCAATGAAGAACTTCGACGAAGTGCTGCGAGAGAACCGGAGCTTGCGGGACCGTATCGTCCGGCTGAACGAAGCCACCCTGCGCGTCAACGCCAGCCTCGACCTGAACACCGTCCTGCAGGAGATCGTCGACAGCGTCCGAGCCCTGACCGGCGCCCGATACGGCGTCATCGCGACCACCGACGAGGCGGGAGCGATCCTGGACTTCGTCACCTCCGGGTTCACGCCGGAACAATCCCGGGAGGTATTCGTCTGGCCTGACGGACCGCGGCTCTTCGAACACCTGCGGAGCCTGCCGGGAACGGTGAGACTGCCCGATCTGCACGCCTACGCCCGCTCACTCGGCCTCTCGTCCGAACCGGTGCCGGCAAGGACGATGCAAGCAACGCCCGTGCGTCACGGGGACGTGCACGTCGGCATGTTCTTTCTCGGTGACAAGCACGACGGGAAGGAGTTCACCGGCGAGGACGAAGAAGTGTTGATGCTGTTCGCGTCGCAGGCGGCGGCGGCGATCGCCAACGCCCGCATTCACCGCGACGAGCAACGGGCGCGGGCCGATATCGAGGCCCTGATCGAGACTTCGCCGGTAGGGGTCGTGGTCTTCGATGCCAGAACCGGCGTCCCGGTGTCGTTCAATCAGGAGTCGAGACGGATTGTCGAGGGCTTGCGCATGCCCGACCGATCGGTAGAGGCGCTCCTGAAGGTCATCACCGCGCACCGTGAGGATGGGAGGAGTGTCTCGCTCGCCAGACTGCCCCTGGCGCAGCGGTCGAGCGACGCCGAGACGGTGCACGCCGAGGAGATCACACTATCCACCCCCGATGGCCGGAGCCTGAAGACGCTGGTCAACGCCACGCCCATCCATTCGGCGGACGGTGCCGTCGAGTCCGTGGTCGTCACCTTGCAGGACCTGGCCCCGCTGGAGGAGCTCGAGCGGCTGCAGGCCGAGTTTCTGGGCAGGGTGAGTCACGAGTTGCGAGCCCCGCTGACCTCCATCAAGGGCTCCACCGCCACCGTGCTGGGCGCCTCGCAGCCGCTGGATCCCGCCGAGGCGGTGCAGTTCTTCCGGATCATCGACGAGCAGGCCGACCACATGCACGGCCTGATCAACGACCTGCTGGATGCGGGACGCATCGAGACCGGCACGCTGTCGGTCGTACCCGAGCCGACCGCGGTCGCCTCCCTTGTCGATCAGGCGCGGAACACGTTCCTGAGCGGGGGCGGCAGGCAGTCGATCCGTATCGACCTGCCCCCCGACCTGCCGTGGGTCATGGCCGACCGCCGCCGCGTCGTCCAGGTCCTGAACAACCTCCTTTCCAACGCGTCGAGACACTCTCCCGCTTCCTCTCTCATCCGCGTCGACGCGGCGCACGATGGCGGCAGCGTTGCCATCTCGGTGTCCGACGAAGGCCAGGGGGTGCCGCCGAAGCAACTGCCGCACCTGTTCCGGAAGCACGCGGCGCCCGACGGCGGCCAGCGGGCTACTGAACGGTTCGGCCTCGGTCTGTCCATCTGCAAGGGGTTGGTGGAGGCGCACGGGGGCCGCATCTGGGCCGAGAGCGGCGGCACGGACCAGGGAACGCGTTTCACCTTCACGATTCCGGCGGCCGCCGAAGCCGGCTCTGCAGCCCCTTTCGACCCGAATCGCGCCGGCTCCCCGCGGGAAGGACGCCAACAGGCGCGCATTCTCGTGGTCGACGACGACCCACAGAGCCTACGCCACGTCCGGGACGCACTGGCGGAGGCCGGTTACGCACCGCTCTCTACGGGCGATCCGCGAGAGTTGTCCCGCCTCATCGGGGCGCACCACCCGCGGCTGGTCCTCCTGGACCTCATGCTGCCCGGGACCGATGGCATCGAGTTGATGCAGCGCGTTCCCGAGCTGGCCGACCTGCCGGTCATCTTCATCTCCGCCTACGGACGGGACGAGACCATCGCCAGGGCGCTGGAATCCGGCGCCGTGGACTACATGGTCAAGCCCTTCTCGGCGACGGAGCTGGTGGCGAGAGTCCAGGCCGCCCTGCGCACGCGGACCGGGCCGGAAGCCTTCCGGGTGGGCGATCTGGCCATCCACTACGAAGAGCGACGGGTAACGGTGGCCGGCCGGCCGGTGCGGCTGACGGCCATCGAGTACGAGCTGCTGCGGGTGCTGTCGGTCAACGCGGGACGCGTGCTGACCTACGACGCCCTGCTGCGCACGGTGTGGAACGGACGGAACACCAATGGCGCCGGGGCGGTGCGAGCCCAGGTGAAGAAGCTCCGCCGGAAGTTGGGCGACGATGCGGCCAGCCCTGCCTACCTATGCACCGAACGCGGTGTGGGCTACCGGATGCCCAGACCGAGCGACGCGTGAGACAGGGCACTTGACTGCTGGAGACCAGGCTCGGACGCGACGCGTTGCCGCAGGGCGTGGTGCTTGCCTGTCATCCTCAGCACCACGTCCGGCTCTCGCGGATTCCTGGTCGTTCACGAAGATTTCATCCGCGACCTCAGGAGTTGCACGATACGTTCACACCCGAAGTGTATGGTGCGGGCAGACACGATGTCTGGAATGAACGCCGTGAGGTCGCTCGTCGCTGTCAACGGTCATTCAAAATTCCCCCACCTGCGGTCATCGAAAATTCCC
>WTGR01000401.1 GCA_011523485.1 Acidobacteriota bacterium | reverse complement strand
CGCCGGGCCGGCGGTTCAGCGCCGACTTCAGCATCCGCCACCAGGCGGTCGGCGCCAACGCGTTCTGGCTGGCCGCGCGTTACGGCGAGCTGGAGATCCTCCGCATGCTGGCCGAACGGGGGGCCGATCCGCACGTCTCGCCGTCCAGCCGCTGGTCCGCGCTGAAGGCGGCCATGGGCGTGCCGCAGATCTCGCAGGAGGACCGGCGCAACCGCGTGGACGCGCCCGACGACCACATGGACCGCATCGACCAGGAGCGGTTGACCCTGGATCTCGCCCGCACCATTCTGGACCTCGGCGTCGACGTGAACCAGGCCGACGATCGGGGCAACACGGCGCTCCACGACGCCGTTCGGACCGGCTTCGCATCGGTCGTCGATCTGCTCGCGGCGCAAGGCGCGGACCTCGACGCGTTCAACGACCGCGGCCAGACGCCGCTGGTCCTGGCCGAGACCCTGCTGCCGGTCATCGGCAGCAACGGCCTGCGGTCGACGCAGCCGGAGATCGCGGCGCGGCTGCGCGAGCTCGGCGCCGACGAGTGACGTGACGGCGACGTCGCCGGCCGCTCCCGCATCGACGCGACCCGGCTCGCTCGCGACGGTGAGCATCCTGCTCGCGAGCGCAACCGCCCTCTTCGCCGCCGGCGTGTCCGGCCTGAGCCTGCCTTCCCTCGACGACGCGTTCTACGCGCGCAAGGGCGTCGAGATGGCTCGCGCCGGCGGTTCGTTCACGGTGACATGGGCGGGGCAGCCCGCGTTTCAGAACCCGCCGCTGCACTTCTGGCTCCTGGCGGTCTCGTTTCGGCTTCTGGGCGAGGGCGACCTCGCGGCGCGCGTGCCGTCGTTGCTCATGGCCGTCGCCACGTTGCTGCTGACCCTGCGGATCGGCCAACGGCTGGTCGACCGGCGGACCGCGCTCTCGGCCGCCGCGCTCCTCGTCATCAGTCCGATCTTCGTGAACGGCGCACGCGGCTGCATGCTGGACCTGCCCCTGGCGTTCTGGACCTCGTCGGCGCTGCTGTTGTTCATCGAGGGGCGCCGGCGGCCGTGGCTCCATCTGGCGATCGCCCTGCCGCTGGCCGGCGCCATCCTGACCAAGAGCGTGCTGGGACTGCTCGCCGTGCCCATCATGGCCGCGGCATACCTCCATCCGGACTGGCGCCCGCGCCGCGCCGGATGGCTCTGCGCCGGCGTCGCCCTCGGGATGGGGCTCGGCGCGTCCTGGACGATTCACCAGGGCCTGACCATCGGCCCGCAGGCGGTCTGGGCGCACTACTGGGGCGAGATCGGGTCGCGCGCGGGCGCGGGGTTCGATCCGCTGTCGGCGGTGCTGGGCTACCCGCTGATCCTGCTCCAGCACTACCAGCCCATCGTCATCCCGGGGCTGCTCGGCTGCATCGCCCTGCTCCGGAACCGGCGCCGGTGGACCGCGGAGGAGGCCTTGCTGGTCGCGTGGGCGCTGTTGCCGATCCTGCTGTACAGCCTGTCGGCGGCGAGGTCGCCGCGCTACCTGTACCCGATTCTGCCCCCGCTGGCCCTGTGCGCGAGCCTCTGGCTGCAACGCGCGCTCCCGGCCGTCGAGCGCCATCTTGCCGCCCGGGTCGCCCCCGCCGTGGCGCTGGCGGCGGCCGCGACGTTCGTCGTGTCGCCGACAACCCTCACGCGCGACCTGAACGCACCGTTCAAGCGGCACGGGGAGCTGATCCGGGAGCGGGTGGCGGCCGACGCACCGCTGCCCTACCTCGGCCGGCGCTTCTGGGAGCATGCCAACCCGCTGCTGTACTACGCGGAGCGCAGGCTCGCGACCCCGGCGCCGGATGCGGTGGCGGCGGTGGCCGCCGCGCTGAATCATCCGTCGCGCCTGCTGCTGTGCGACCGGGATCTGCTCGCCGACCTCGCCGCGGCCGGACGATCGGGCCGGACCGTGGTAGAGGGCCGCCGCTGGGTGCTGCTGGATCTCTCGCCCCTGTCGGAGGAGCAGGCCTCGTGACCGGCCTCGCCGCAACGCGAGCCGGCGGCAAGAGCGCGCCGGAGCGGAACCGGCTGCGGCCCGAGGACCGCGCCGTTCACGACTGGTACCGCTTCGTCCTCTCGTTCCCGTCGCACCTGG
>WTGR01000050.1 GCA_011523485.1 Acidobacteriota bacterium | reverse complement strand
GCGCCGGCGGCGTGATCTCTCTCCCGGTCAGCGAGTGGTCGAAGCTCCTCACCTCGACGCCGGTGAAGGATTGGAGCCGGGGACTCGCCTTCCACCTGTCGTAGCTCACCGTGACCGACGAGGCGTTGCGGATCCGCGGGGGGTCGCTCGACAATTGGAGCCGCACGGAACGGGCCTCGCAACTGGCGCCCCAGACACCGTAGCGGACCCCGTCCACCTTGACGGTCCAGGCGTCCCCGATGGGGCAACCTATGTTTCTGCCACCTGCGTTTCCGCTTGTCCTGAGGGCCGGCCCGGCGAAGTGGAGCGTCACCGCCCGCGAGCCATCCACCGTCCCGCCCGAGTGCGTCGGCGGCACCAGGTCGGCCTCGGTGACGACCGCGATGTCGAACGTGTCGGTGACCGTGCCGACGCCGTTGTCCGCCGTCACCCGGACCGAAACCGTCCCGACGTCCGACGACTGCGGCGTGCCGGACAACGTCCGCGTCGCCGCGTCGAACGTCAGCCACGACGGCAGTTGGCCCTGCACTGTCGACGCCGTGTAGGTCAGGGTGTCGCCGTCGGGGCTGGCAAAGGTGTCCGCCGGGAAGGTGTAGCTGAAGCGGTGCCCGAACAGCACCCACTGGTCCGGGATCGCTGTCCTCACCGTCGGGGGGGCTTTTGTGCAGGCCGGGAGGGAACTGAAGGTCATCCGGTACTTCAGCGTCGCCGTCGCCGTCAGGCCGCCCGGGTCGGTGGCCGTAATGGTGGCGACCGTACGGTGCGGACTCGTTGGCCGCGGCGTGAGGCAAGCCAGCTCGCTGCGTGGTTTGTGCGCAAAAAAGAGTCTTCCGGTCCCTTTGTGCCAAAAAGTTTGCGCCGGATTGTAGATGTCGTCCCGGCTCCAGGTGAGCGAGAACGTCAGCGTGTCGCCGTCGGGGTCGCTGAAGTCGCTCTCGGAGATCGGCAGCGATACCCCCGTCCCCGGTGGCGAGTTGACTTCATCGTCGTCCCCGTTGAATTGCGGCGCGCGGTTGGTCTGCGCTTCCGCCGCCCCGGCGGCGAGCAGCAGGGGCAGCGCGAAGGCGAGCGCGCACAGGGCCGTGCGCAGCCCGCGCGCGGGACCGGCAGCGAAACCGATGGAGAGACAGGAGGAGGCAGGCCCCGCCGGGCGGCGGACTCCGGAACGGGACCGCCCGCCACCGCGTTCACCTGATGCTGGCCGGGCAAAGAGCGTGCCGCTCCAGCCTCGGCTTGTCACGTTCTGTGGAATCCACATCCTCACCATCCAAATCGACATCGGCCGCGCCCATCCTGCATCTTCGCGCGACGCTCGATCCTCGACGCGTGCTCCCGAGGCGGTCGAGAGCACCCCGCGGAGCCGGCCGGCGCCCGCCCGGCTTGTCCGGCCCGCACCGGCAACACGCCCGGTTCCAGGGCGCTCCTCCTCGCCAGCTCGCACCCGATCTCAACTCCACACTCCATGTGGACCCGACTCGCGCCACACTGCGGGGGTAGAAACCAACTCTAACAGACTAGATGTCATATATTCATGTTTATCGTTGTCCATATCGTGTTTTTTTCATCAACATAAGCTATACTCGCACCGCCGGGGATGCCCAGGGACCGGAAACGCGGCGTTCCGGCCTTCGGCAGCGGGATTCGAGCCGAGCCGGCGATAAAGGAGGAGCCTTGACGGATTCCGGCGACGCACGGCGGGAGATTGAAGCGCTGCGCGAGCGCATCTCCACCCTGAGCGCGGCCATCCTGCGCATCAGCGCCACGCTCGACCTCGACACCGTGCTCGCCGAGGTCGTCGAGAGCGCCCGCAGGCTCACCGGCGCCCGCTACGGGGTCATCGCGACGGTCGACGAGGCGGGCGCGCCCACCCCGGACTCCGTCTTCTCCGGCTTCACGCCCGAGGAGGAGCGCGAGCTGGCCGCCTGGCCCGACAGCGGCCGCCTGTTCGATCACCTCCGCCAACTGCCGGGGCCGTTGCGGCTCACGGACCTGGCCGGCTACGTCCGCTCGCTCGGCATCGCGCCCGCGCGGCTGTTCTCGCGGACCTTCCAGGGCACGCCGATGCGCCACCGGGGCGCCGACGTCGGCCACTTCTTCCTCGCCGAGAAGG
>WTGR01000813.1 GCA_011523485.1 Acidobacteriota bacterium | reverse complement strand
GTCGGCCGGACGGCAGCATGTGGAGCTGCAGCACGAAGTCGGTGCCGGGGTCGAGACGCCAGGCGAGTCCGTCGATGCCGGGGTTCGGCGCCATCCCCGGGGTCCAGCCCATCAGGTGCCCGTCAGGCATGAAGGCGAGTCCCATCTCCATGCCGCTGAAGCCGGGCTCTCCGGGCTGCTCGGCCTCCTCGGCCTCGCGGCGTCGTGACGATGTCGTGTCGTCGACCGCCATGATGGCGTGGTGGACGAACCGCGGGTTGCCGGGGCGCAACTCCACCGTCCTCACCCAGCGCGTTTCGCCGACCGGCAAGGGCATGACGAGGTTGCGGAAGACGTCGGGTCCGTCCGCCGGCAGGGTGTACGGCGCCGGCAGCGTCACCGTCAGGTCCGGCTCGCCCAGCGCCCAGCCGTCGGCCATGGCGGGAGGCTCCGGAAGATCGGCCGCGTCGCCCTCTTCGGCGCCCGACTCGGCCCACGCGGCCAGGGTTGCGATCTGCGCCTCCGTAAGGCGGCGCTCGCCGACGAACTCGCCGTAGCCGGGCTCCGGCAGCCAGGGCGGCATGAAGCGGCTGGCTGTCACCTCCGCGATCTGCCGCGCGCGGCGGGCGACGTCATCGTAGCTCAGCAGCGTGAACGGGCCCGAGCCGCCGGGGCGGTGGCACGTCGCGCAGTGCTCGAAGACGATCGGGGCCACGTGGCGCGTGAAGGTGATGGGGCCGGCCGGCAGCGTTTCCGCCGGGCCGTCCGAGGAGGTGGGCTCGGGAGCGGATGATGTCCGGCATCCGGTCGCGATGAGGATCGCCACCGCCAACGCGGCTGCACGGTGCATATCCGAAGGGTACTTCAGGTGCCGGATTGACGTCGCGCCGTTTTTGAACCGGCTCGGTGTCGCGACCGGGCTGGACCCGCCACGCGGGCGGGACTATTCTCGGCGGGTGCGGCATCTCCCCTGGCCTGCGGCGATTGGCTGCATGCAGCGGCGGGGACCGCGCGCACCTGCGGCTCTCCTGCTCGTCTTCGCCCTGTCTGTTGCCGGGGTTGCCGCGGTCGGCGCCCACGAGTGTTCGGAACCCGGCAAGTGGTTTCGAATCAATCTCGGCGTGACGGGATTCAACGACTGCCATTTGCGCGCCTGGGTAGCCCGCTACTACTTTCCGCGCGATCACGATCCGAAATGGTTGGCCATCGACTTGGCGATTCAGGGCAGGGTGGGGGAGGCGATGACCTTCCGGCCGACGGACGTGGACATCATCCATCCTGACGGGTCTCGAACGCCGCTGATCTCCCAACGAACCTATCGTCGCCAACGAACCAGCCTGCTGCCGTTGCGGCTTCAGCTCCAGGGCGGCGCCAATCGATCGCCCGGCGAGTGCGCCAACAGGCTGCAGTTCTTCGTGGACGGTGGCGTTCGGCATTCGTTCGCCGACGTGAACCAGTACCGGTGCGTGCAGGGGTACCTGTTCTTCGCCTCACCCGCCGGCCGTTGGGCAAGCGGGACCTACGAGTTGTCCGTCGGTGGAGACGTCGGCCTGCGTATTCCGTTCGAGATCGAGTAGTCGGGGCGTCTCGGGGATTCCGGGCCCACGCTCACGACGAGAAGACGTCGTCCAGGTCGAGTTGGAAGCCGGCGAGCAGGGGAGAGCGCAGTGTCTCGTTGCGCCCGAACGTGCGCGCCACTTCGAGTGCGCCGGCTCGCGGGCGCAGGATCGATACGGTCTCCGCCGCCGGGTCGACCAGCCAGTACTCCTTCACGCCGTGCTTCGCATAGAGCGTCCGCTTGTAGCCGCGGTCTCTCTCGGCGGTTGTGGGAGACAGGATCTCGACCACCAGATCGGGTGCTCCCTGCACGTTGTCGCCGCCAATCAGCAGGTGTCGCCGTTCCCGAGAGACGAACAGCAGGTCCGGCTGCACGACGTCGGTGTCGGACAGCACCACGTCGCAGGGGGCGAAGTAGAAATAGCCCAGCGCCTTCTCTTCGACGAATCGGCCGAGCCTGCTTCCCAGTCGAACTTGCACGCTCTGGTGCTTCAGGTTCGGCGCCGGGTTCAAGAGCAACTCTCCGTCCAGCAGTTCGTAGCGCTTGTCCGGCGGCGCAGTCCGGTAGTCCTCG
>WTGR01000848.1 GCA_011523485.1 Acidobacteriota bacterium | reverse complement strand
GGTCAGGTCAGCGACGCCCGCTCCGAATCGCCCATCTCGACGCCGCCGCCGGGGAAGTACTCCCGCCACCGCTCCGTCACGCGCTGCGCAATGTCCGGCCGGCAGGTCAGCTCCTTCGGATACGAGGGCTTCATGCGGGCGTCGATGACGATGGGCGGGGTGTAGGAGAGGTGATGGCGGACGACCCGCGTGGCCGCGGCGTGGATGTCCGCGGCCGGCTCGAAGCGGGTGAACGTCGTCCAGAGGAAGTTCATCACCGACGCCACCGCGCGGTCCGGCTCGTCCGACAGGACCACGAGCGGCCACGCCCCGAACGCGGGATGGGCCGCGAGCCGCTCGGCGGCGCCCGGCTCGTCGGTGTACGCGGGCGCTCCAACCACGAGGCAACCGGGGCAGAAAACCCGCACCGTATCGACGCCTCGCGGCAGCTCCGCCGCCCGGAACTCGGCCGGCAGCTCGCGCACCGCGGGCCCGAGGCCGAGCCAGACCCCCTTCGAGCCCTTGTTCACCTCCGGCCCGGTGTAGTCGAGGGTGTCCATGGACAGGTTCGAGAACACGTAGAGATCGGTCTCCGGGCGGGTGCGCTCTAGCAAATGCACGAGGGTGCGGCGAAAATCCCTCAGGTCCACCCGCTCGTCGGTCACGAGCAGGAACTTCGTCAACGAAAGTTGCCCCTCGCCGAGGATGCGGAACGCACTGGCCATCGCCTCCCGCGCATAGCGCTGGCGCACGACGGCGGCTCCCAGCGAGTGGTACCCCGTCTCGCCGTACGACCAGAGGTCGACGACACCGGGCATGACCAGCGGAAACAGGGGCGAGAGCAACTCCTGCAGCAGGTCGCCGATGAAGAAGTCCTCCTGCCTGGGCTTGCCGACCACCGTCGCCGGGTAGATCGCGTCCCTCCGGTGCGCCATCCGGTCGACGGTGAACACCGGATAGTCGTGGGCCAGCGAGTAGTAGCCGTAGTGGTCGCCGAACGGCCCCTCCGGCCGTCGGACGCGCGGCGCGACCGAGCCCATCAACGCGAACTCGGCGCTGCCGAGCAGACGATGCGGCCCCATCCCGCCGACCACCGGCAGCCGCTGCCCGGCGATCAGCGACGCCAGCATCAGCTCCGGCACGTTCTCCGGCAGCGGTGCGATCGCGGCCAGCATCAGCGCCGGGGGACCGCCGAGGAAGACGGTGACCGGCAGCGCCTCCCCGCGCGCCTCGGCCACCGCGTAGTGGAATCCGCCTCCCTTGCCGATCTGCCAGTGCATGCCGGTCGAGCGGGCATCGTGCACCTGCAGCCGGTACATGCCCAGGTTGTGCCCCGGCCGCTCCGGGTGCTCGGTGTAGACCAGCGGCAACGTGATGAACGGGCCGCCGTCCTCGGGCCAGCAGGTGACGGCAGGCAACCGGTCGAGCCGCACGTCGCGAGTGACGACCTCGGTCAGCGGCGCCCGCGCGCGGGAGCGGAGGCCGATCCCGACCAGCGCCCCGGCAACGTCGCGCGCGCCCCAGAGCTTCGCCGGCGTCGGCGGCAGCAGCGTCTCGGCCAGCTCGACCAGGCGCCGGATGAGCTGCAGCGGGCGCGTCCCGAAGGCGAGCTCGGCCCGGCGCGCGGTGCCGAACAGATTGGTGACCAGCGGAAACGACGCACCGGCCACGTTCGTGAAGAGCAGCGCCGGCCCGCCGGCGGCGATGACCCGCCGGTGGATCTCTGCCGCTTCGAGGACGGGGTCGACCGGCGCCTCGACGACCGCGAGGTCGCCGTCACCGCGCAGTTGGTCGATGAACGCACGCAGGTCCGGGAATCCGTGGGGACGCATGAACACGCTGCCGACGATACCTTATCGGACACGCCGCCGGGCGTGCTCCCGGTCGGCGTGCTGATGATCGCGGGGATCCGTGGCAGGCGGGGGCGGCTGGCCCGCATCTTCGCGCGGGCGTCCGGAATCGCCGGGCGCCTCGGTGCGCGGCCCCATGACGCGGGGGTCGTCGGCGAGGTCGTCGAGCACCAGCGTGCCCATGCACCGCCGTGTGCTCGACGCCTCGCGGGAACGGTGCGCCTCACACGCTGCGCGGGCCACCGGCAACCTCTCCAGGCAGCGTCAGCATCGGCATGCGCG
>WTGR01000734.1 GCA_011523485.1 Acidobacteriota bacterium | reverse complement strand
GTCCAGCAGGCTGATCATCGCGCCGCCCACGGCCGCGTTGTCGGCCGAGTCCACGAGCCGGCCGCGGACCACCTGTCCGGCGGCGGGCGCGACGATGACGCCGAACGCCAGGACGGCGAGGGCGAGGCGACAGACCATCGGAAACAGCGGACGCGGCACGGGCATTCTCCAGCGTTGAACCTCGGTACAAGGTAATACGCCGAACGGCTGTCGGCATGACACGGGCCGCCCTTGAGCCGGATCCCGGTCGCGGCTTACCTTGGCCTGCCAAACGTTCCGTAGCAGGATGGGAGTCAGCCATGGCACGTCACAGCTGTCGTTCCGGCCTTCATGCATTCGCCGCCGTGGTCGCAGCGGCCCTCTGGGGGGTCGACGACCTGGCGGGACAGACCCGCGGGTACATGCCCGAGGACTACTACCGCCTGGCCGTGGTCGGCGAGGTTGCGGTCTCGCCCGACGGCGCGCATGTGGCGTTCACCGTCACCACGGTCGTGGAGGACGAGAACCGGCGCCACCGCGAGATCTGGGTGCAGCCGCTGTCCGGCGGCCGCCCGGACGGCGAGCCGTTCGCCGTCACCAGTCCCAACGAGGAGTCGAGCGGCCCCCGCTGGTCGCCCGACGGTTCGCTCCTGTCCTTCTCGTCCTCGCGCGGAGACGACCCCAACCCGGTCTGGTTCGTCCGCGTCCGCGGCCCGGGAGGCGAGGCCTTCCACATCGAGGGCGTAGAGGGGCCACCCGTATGGTCCCCCGACGGCGCGTCGATCGCTTACGTCAAGGCGCCCGACGGCGAATCGGGCGAGTCGGGCGCCCCCGGCGGCCGGGAGCAGGCGGAGGCCGCGGGCCGCGAGGGCTGGATCGCCCCCGACGCGGTGTCCACCACCCTGGACGCCACCCGTTTCGACGGCCGCGTCATCACCTCGATCCGCTACAAGCAGGACGGCCGCCTCGACTTCCAGCCGCACTACCTGACGCGCGAGAAGCGGCAGCTCATGGTGGTCGACGCGGATGGCGGCACGCCCGCGCAGCTCACGCGCGTCTCCTTCGACGTCGGCGACCCGGTCTGGTCGGAGGACGGCCAGGTCATCTTCTTCACCGGCGACGAGCGCCAGGACGACGAGCTCGACAGCGAGAACACCGGCGACATCTGGGCCGTGGACGTGAGCGTGGGCACCGTCCGGCGCCTCACCACCAACCCGGGCACGGAAAGCGCGCCGGCAATCTCGCCCGACGGCCGCCGCATGGCCTTCCTGTCGACCCCCGCCCGCGGCAGCCAGACCGATCTGCTGGTCGCCGAGATCGGCCCCGACGGACACTTCCGCGGCGAGCCCGCCAACCTGACCGCCGACTGGGACCTCCGTCCCGGCGCCCCCATGTGGTCCGCCGACGGCGGCAACGTGCTCTTCTCCGCCGGAATCGCCGGTGACAGCCACCTCTTCCAGGCCGCCGCGGCCTCCGCGGCCGCCACGGCCGCGACCGCAGCGGCAGCCGGGCCCTCGACAGCCGACCGCGTCCAGCAGGTCACGCGCGGCGCCCGCCGGCTGTCCTCCTTCTCGTTCTCCGACGCCGGCGACGTCATGGCCTTCACCGCAACCGACCCGGTCACGCCGACCGAACTCTACGTCGGCCCCGGAGACGGCTCCAGCGAGCAGAAGGTGACGCGCTTCAACGACGGCTGGCTGTCGGACGTGACGCTCATGCCCGCCGAGGAACTGACCTGGACCGCCGAAGACGGCACGGTGGTTCAGGGCTGGATGGTCAGGCCCGTCAACTTCCGCGAGGGCGGCTCCTTCCCCATGGTCCTCAAGATCCACGGCGGACCGCATTCAGCCTACGGGAACACCTTCTTCCCGACCTTCCACGTGCTGTCGGCGGCAGGCTTCTTCGTCCTCTACACCAACCCGCGCGGATCGTCCGGCTACGGCCACGAATTCCAGTACGCGACGCGCGGCGAGTGGGGCATCGTCGACCGCGAGGACTACCTGGCCGGAGTCGAAACCGCGCTCGCCGCGTACCCCGAGATCGACGCCAACCGACTCGGCGTGTCGGGCGGAAGCTACGGGGGCTTCATGACGAACTGGCTCACCGCGACCACCGAACGCTTCCACGCCGCCG
>WTGR01000826.1 GCA_011523485.1 Acidobacteriota bacterium | reverse complement strand
TCGAATGGGTGGTGTCGGCATTCCGCGCGTGCGGCGTGGACAACCATGTCCTTGCACTCGATATTGCAGAAGGGCGCGTGTCGCCCTGGCTCGGCCTGGAACTGTCCCAGCCGGGGCACGCCGGCGGTAGCTGGAAGGAGGCGCTGGATATGATGGCGCATGAGCGCTGGTGTCTGCCCCCGAAGGCCGCTGCGCTGAGCCGCGCGACCGGCAGCGAGCGCCTGTATTCGCGCGGAGGACTCTCGGAGCTTCATTGCGGCATCCATCACGTCAAGATCGCCTTCCCGACTCCGGGACGCGGTGTCGGTGACCGTGCTTTGGCGGCGAAGGGTTATATTGCCTGCGTTCTTCGTCCGCTGTCGTAACCGAGGAAGGTGCCTGTGGCGGAATTCGGCGGCAGCCGGTTTCGAGAAAGCGCGATCGTCCGTAGCGCCCATCTGGAGCCGCTTGACGAGCGAGCGCAACTGACTGCCCCGCGCGAATGGGCCGTACTTGCGAGCCTGGGGCTGGTGCTCGTTGCGATCGTGGTTTGGGGCGCGTTCGGCAGCGTCGAACGGACACTGCGTTCGGACGGGGTGCTCGTTCTGTCCGGCGAACGGCGAACGGTTCTGTCGGCATTCCCCGGCACGGTCACCGCAGCATCGGCCAGAGAGGGAGATCGGGTGGCCGCAGGCCAGCCGATCCTCCAAGTCGCTCCATCCACACCGGAGCAGCCGAGCGGGCTGTCCGCTGCGGCCGTCCGCGTGCTGGAAGACGCGGCGGAGAACGCCACCGACGCCGATGCGAAGCGGTTGCTGGCATCGGCCAGGGCCCTGCTGGACGATCTAGCATCGCCCCCGAAACCCATCGAGCTCCCAAGTCCGCACCATGGGGTAATCGCGGCCTTTTTCGCCTCTCCCGGCGACGCAGTCGCCCGGGGTGGCGCAGTCGCCGAGCTCGTGACCGGAGACAGCGACCGGCTTGACGCAGCCGCCTTCGTCTCGCGCGAAGATTCGTGGTCGCTCTCGGAGGGCATGACTGCGCGCGTGACCGTCCACACGGCGGAAGGACGGCGATCCTTCCCGGCGGAGCTCGCCGCGATCGCGCCGCAGGCGGTCGACCCTCCGGGTTGGCTGGCGAGGTTGCTTCCCGGTGCCGCGACTGGGGGGCGGGGCCATTTCCTGCGGCTCGCGATTTCGGATTCTCTGCTACACCGATCCACCTCCGGGGACGGGTTCGGGCGAGGTCTCGGGGATGGAACACCCTGCCTGGTAGAGATCGTCCTTGAGCGAACGTCTCCGTTCGCTCTCCTGATCCGGCGCTAAGGGCGGGACGCCGGGAGTATGAAGGGTTGACCCGGACGATGCCTGCCAAGGGATTGAGCGAGCGGTTGCGGCGCCTCCTGAAGCGCCCCGTGCGCACGCCCCTGGTCCTGCAGATCGAGGCGACCGAATGCGGCGCGGCGTGCCTTGCCTCGGTGCTGCGCCACTTCGGGTGCTGGGTGTCGCTCGAGGAAATGCGGGACGCCTGCGACGTCGGCCGCGATGGATGTTCGGCTGCGGACATCGTACGCGCCGCGCGGCAATTCGGCCTGGAGGCAACGGGCTGGAAACAGGAGCCGGAAGATCTCGCCGGGCTTTCCCTGCCGGCCATACTGTTCTGGGAGTTCAGGCATTTCGTGGTGCTGGAAGGGATCGGGAAGGGACGGTACTTCCTCAACGATCCGAGCCGCGGCAGGTGTTCGGTCGACGAAGAGAGCTTCGACCGCGGCTTCACCGGCGTGGCCCTGGAGCTCAAACCCGGCAAATCGTTCCAACGAACCAAGAAGCCGCCGGGGGTGCTGCGCAGGCTGTGGCCCTGGGTGAGCGGCTTCAGATCCTCGCTGCTGTTCTCCTTCCTCGCGGGGCTTCTGCTCGCGGTTCCGGGAGTGGCGGCGCCGGTGCTGCTCGGCATTTTCGTCGACGACGTTCTGGAAGGCGGACAGGACGAGTGGTCCGGCGCGCTGATCGGCGCGATGGCAGCCGCCGCCGTCGTCGTCTATGTCCTCACCTGGCTTCGTCAACGGGCGCTGCGCCGGTTGGCGATCGCCGTCGCCGTGCGTCAGGCGGACCGCTTCGTCGGACGCCTTCTGGGCCGGTCCGCCCAGTTCTTCGCGCGGCGCATGTCCGGCGATCTGCTGACCCGCGTGCAGTCGATCGAACAGGTGGTCGCCGTCGGCGTGCACAGGCTGGTGGGCGTGACGCTCGACCTGACGATGAGTCTCGCTTTCCTTTCGCTGATGTTCGTCTACGACGCGGTGCTTGCGGCTGTGCTGGCGCTGATCGCGCTCCTGTGCGCCGCGGGGGCGCGCGCAGCCAGTCGCTATCGAACCGACGAGAGTCACAGCCTGCGGCGCGAGCAGGGCCTGTGGACCGGGATCGGTCTGGCGGGCTTGAGAAGCGTCGACAACATTCGGGCGAGCGCATCGGAGGACGATTTCTTCGCTCTCTGGACCGGGCATCAGGCGCGCGAGCTCAACGTCCGCCAGAGATTCCAGGAGCTCGGCCACGTCACGGAGGCCGTTCCGGTCCTGTTTACCGCGCTCGGCGGCGCGGCGGTGCTGGGTATCGGTGGATGGCAGGCGATGTCCGGAGAGATCTCGCTGGGCAGCCTGATCGCCTTCTACATGCTTGCGTGGAACTTCCTCCAGCCCGTCGGCCGGTTCGTGCAGTTCGCGGAACTTCTGCGCACACTCGACGCGGAGCTTGCGCGGCTCGAAGAGGTGCTTGCCGCCCCGGAGACCCGAAGCGCCGGGAGCCGGCGGGACGCTCCACGTGTGGTCACCGTCGCGGGACGGCTACGGCTGGGCGGCCGGATCGAGATGCGCGATGTCACGTTCGGCTTTCAGCGCCAGCGGCCTCCGCTGATCGAGGGCTTCAACCTCACGATCGAACCGGGCCAGCGAGTCGCCATCGTCGGGCCGAGCGGATCGGGCAAGTCCACCCTGGCGCTGCTGGCCGCAGGGATCCACCAGCCCTGGTCGGGCGAGATCCTGTTCGACGGGATGGACCGCGAGGACATCCCGCGCGACGTGCTGAACGATTCGATATCGCTCGTGAGCCAGGATACCGCGCTAATCGCGGGCACGGTGCGCGACAACCTCACGCTTTGGGATCCGACCGTTCCGGACCCTCAGCTGATCGCCGCGGCCCGGGACGCGGCGATCCACGAAGACATCATGGCCCGCTCCCACGGCTACGACGCCGAAGTGGAGGAGTGGGGTCGCAACTTCAGCGGCGGTCAGCGCCAGCGGCTGGAAATCGCCCGCGCCCTGGTGCCGGGTCCTTCGCTGCTGATTCTCGACGAGGCGACGGCGGCGCTGGATGCGATCACCGAGAGCCTCATCGACGATGCCCTGCGCCGCCGCGGCTGCTCCTGCCTGATCGTCGCCCATCGTCTGAGCACCATCCGCGACAGCGACCGGATCGTCGTGCTCGATGGCGGGCGCGCGATCCAGGAAGGCGTGCATGACCGACTGATAGCCGTTGAGGACGGTCTGTACAGGGAGCTCGTTCATGCCTCCTGATCGCGCGGACGGGGCCGAGCCGCGCGGCCCGCCCGCCACCGATTCGGCTCGCCGCGCTCTGGCCGAATTCGCGGTATCCCGGGGCGAAAAGGTGTTCGCGGCCGGCAACCGGCCCGTGCGCCTCGACGATCCCGAGAGCCTGTGGTTCGTCGAGCGCGGCGCCCTCGACGTCTTTCTCGTCGGGGTCCGCGACGGCATGGCGGAGGCGCCGTTTCGCCACGTGCTGCGGCTGGAAGCCGGCCGGCTGGCCTTCGGCGCGGCCGACTCTGAGGAGTTGCGGCTCCTCGCCAAGGGAGTGCCGGACACGGTCCTGCGCCGGATACCGGCCGCGCGCATCTCCGCCGGAACGCACGCCAGCATTGACGGGCTGCACCGGGTTCTCGCCGAAGACGCCGACAACTGGATAACCGGCATCGTCTCCGCAATCGTCGCGCAGATCGACGTTCAGCCGCGGCCCGACACGCTGCTGAGCGAAGATGCGGGAACCGAAGCCCGCGGCGTGTTGACCAGCGCCGGCGGAGTGGTGTGGGTCCGGGGAGGCGCGGCGCAGCTCTTCGGCACCGAGGACACGGAGATCGACGATCTCGTGCCGCTCACGCGCGACAGCTGGGCCGTTCTTCATGCCCCTGTCGAGGTGGACGTTCTCTCTTCGCGGGCGCTGGGCGCCGGGATGCTTCTGTCCCGCGCTCTGCCCGGCTTTCACCGCCTCGCGTTCGGAGCGGAGGTCTTCAACCGCCGGATGCTGTTGGCCGATCAGGCCAATCTACAAGTCGACCGATCGGCGTGGCGCCGCCACGACGAGGACCAGGCACGGCGGCGCCTGTTCGGACTCCTCGGCTCGTCCCCGCCGGAGGCTTCCGCCGGCGGAGCGCTGATTGCCGCGCTGCGCACGGTGGGGCGGCATGAGCATATCGCCATCCGGGCTCCGGACGGCCCAACGGACGAGCCGCCGGAATTGTCCGAACTGCTGCACGCATCGGGTGTGCGCGCCCGGCGGGTGCGGCTTTCGCCGGAGGACCGCTGGTGGCGCGGCGACAGTGGAGCCATGCTGGCCTTCCGGAGCGAGGGTGGCAGCCCGGTCGCCCTCTTGCCCGGGACGATGGGCAGGTATCGGCTGCACGACCCCGGGACCGGCGCGTCCTCGCGGGTGGGGCGGGCGGAAGCCGCCACGCTCGCACCCGACGCCTACGTCCTCTACCTGCCTCTGCCCTCCGACCGGCCCGTCGGCGCGAGGGAGCTGCTTGCGACCGCCGCGGGAAGGTTCGGCGCGGATCTTGCCCGCGTCGTCGGTGCCGGTCTTGCGGCAGGTATCCTGGCTCTGGCGCCGGCGGCGGGCATCGGCGTGCTGGTCGAACGCGTGATTCCGTCGGGCGATAGCGGAGCGCTTCTGCGACTCTCGCTGCTGCTGGTGCTGCTCGCTATCGCCGCCGCGCTGGCCCACATGTTGCGCGGTACGGCGGTCATGCGCATCGAGGGCCGGCTCGCCGCGCGGGCCACCGCCGCGCTTTGGGATCGCCTGCTGCGGCTCCCCACCCGGTTCTATCGCAAGTACAGCTCCGGGGAGATTTCCGTGAGGGCGCTGGCCTTCCAGACGGTGCGCGACCGCCTCTCCGGCGCAACCGGGGCCGCGCTCCTGTCCGTTCTGTTCCTCGTTCCGTCGATCGCGCTCGTGTTCCTCTACGATGCCGTGCTCGGCTGGCTGAGCGTGGGCATCGGCGTCGCCGCGTTGACCGTCACCGTCGCCTTCGGAGTGGCGCAGATGGCCGCGCATCGGCAGCGGTTCCGCGAGGAGCGCCGCCTCGCGGGCCACCTGTCGCAACTCATCGACTGCGTCCGCAAGCTGCAGGCGGCGGGAGCGGAAGGATCGGCCCGGGCGTCCTGGGCGCGGCGCTACCGCAAGCACAAGCTGGCGGAGATCCGCATCGGCATCCTGAACGAGCACCTGACGGCGTTCGGCGCGGCGGTGCCCCTGCTGGCGGCAGCCGTCCTGTTCGCTGCCGCCTACGGGAGGGAAGAGGGCGCGCTCCAGGTCGACGAATTCCTCGTCGCCTACGTCGCCTCCATGATCTTCTACGCGTCCATCGTGGCGCTCGGCGCGGCGTTCGAGTCCATCGCATCGGTCGTGCCCGCCTGCGAGCAGATTGTACCCATTCTCGCCGCTTCCCCCGAAGCCGGATCCCGGCCCGGTCCTCCGGCCGTGCTTGGCGGCGCGCTTCGTTTCGAGTCCGTGAGCTTCCGATACGACGACACGGAACCGCCGATTCTCGATGCCGTCGACATCCACGCGAACCCTGGCGAGTTTGTCGCCATCGTCGGCGAGTCGGGCGCCGGCAAGAGCACGCTGGTGCGTCTCGCGCTCGGCCTCGAGACGCCGACCGGCGGCGCCGTCTACTACGACGATCGCGACCTTGCCAATCTCGATCCGGTCTCGGTGCGCCGGCAGGTCGGCGCGGTGCTCCAGGACGGGGGCGTTCAGATCGGCACCGTTCTCAACAACATCGTCGGCCAGGACCAGAGCCTGACGGTGGATGATGCGTGGCGCGCGGCGCGCCAAGCCTGGGTCGACCGCGAGATCCGGGCGATGCCGATGCAGATGCATACCAGCATGGGGGAGCGCGCGGCCGTCGTGTCCGGCGGGCAGAGCCAGCGCATCCGGATTGCCCGGGCGCTGGTCCGGAACCCGCGCATCGTCATCCTCGACGAGGCCACCAATTGGCTGGATCGCAGGAACCAGGCGGCCCTGATGGAGGGAATACGCAACTCGACCGCGACGCGGATCGTCGTCGCTCACCGGATATCGACGATCCGCCAAGCCGACCGCATCTATGTCCTCGAAGCCGGGAAGGTCGTTCAGGTCGGCCGTTTCGACGAGCTGGCCGACGCCGACGGGCCGTTTCGCGAACTGGTCCGCCGGCAGTTGTCGTGACCCCGGAGGGTCATCGCAAGGCGAACCGCGACTCGATCGTCTCGAACGGGAGATACCCGGCGGCCGGATAGGCCTTGGCCTCGATCGCGGCTTCGCCTTCCCGCTCCTCGAAGGAAACCTTCACGTGGGCGATGCCCGTCAATACGCCGAAGGTATCCCGTCCGCAGAACACCAGCTCACGTCCGGGCCAGGCTAGCAGCCCATCCATCTTGCGCGGCAGGCACAGCCCGTCCTCGCGCAGCCCGGCCAGGAAGGGCGGCCACCCGCCTGCCCCCGGTTGGCTCAGGGACCCGGGCTCGCCTTGGAACAGCTCAAGCCCGATACGCGGCAGGACACCGTCGGCGGTAACGCCAATGGCAAGCCGAAGCGAATGAAACAGCCCCCCGAAGCGCGCCAGGAACGCCGCGAGCTCGCCGGCCGGACCATTCCACCGCAGGCGTTCGAGGACCTGCAACATACGGTCGGGCTTCATAGCCCGGCTGTTGATCTTGAACGCTCTCTCGCCGCGGCCCGGCATGATCCCGAGGCAGTCGACCGAACCGCCGGCAGCGTCCACCGCGTCGAACGCCCGCCTCAGCGCGCGGCCCTCACCCACGGCCACCTGCCAACCGACCGCGCTCGCAAGCCATTCCGCCACCGTCAGCGCGTCGGGAGCGCCCGCGGCGCCGTTCTCCGCCAGATCAGACCTTATCCGCACGAACAACCCCGGAGGCGCGCCGGGCGAGTCGGACGCGGCATCGAACTCGACGCACAGGATGTCGGACCACGGAGCCTCCGTTTCGATCGAGGCCAGACAATTGCCGAGCACCGCTGATGGCGAACCGGGCGGCGCACACTCGCCGAGCCGGACGTAGTGATCGCCCAGCGAACTCCCGCGCGGCAGCGCGATATAGAAATCCGTTCGGGCCGCCGTGTCGCCAAGCCGAAGCTCGAAACCGAAACCGGTCCCGGGGTCCACTGGCAGATCCCGGACCGCATCGCGCAGGTTCGCCCAGCCGGCGTCGTCGATCAGCGCCGGAGAGATCACACGCGAGAGAGCGTCGAGGATCGCGCCGAACGCCAAAGCCGCGTTTCCCGCCGATGACGCCGGCCGGGATCCACGCCGGGCTGCCGCATCACCGATCGGAACGCGATCCGCCGTCAAGCGCTCCTGCCTCCGCGTGGATCACTCACTTGTGCCGCGCCTCAAGAAACTGATGACCTGGGAATACGCCCCAGTTTCACCGCGAAGATCCGGAAAACCCCTAACCGGCTTCCGACCGGGGCTTGTTTGCGCCTTCCTTCAGAAAGTCCAGAAGGAGGACCACCCGGTCCTCGTCGGAATCGTTCCAGGCCTCGTGCTCGATCGTATCGTCGAAAATCAGGCACTTGCCCTCTGCCCAACTCCTCGTTTCGCCGCCGACCCGGAGTCCGCACCGGGGCGGAATGATCAGACCGAGATGGCACCGCAGCACGCGGGAGGTGTAGCCGACATGGGGCTTGATGCGTGCGCCCGCCTCCAAGCGTGAGAACCCGGCGGTCAGCATGTTGGGAACCTGCTCGACGATCTCCGTGGAGCGCGGGCATTTCGAACAGTTCTCGTCGAACTGGAGGCCGAAGAAACGCAAGGCGAACGCGCTCCACCCCTTGCTGTAAAGCCCGGTCTCCATCCAGGGGGAAAAAGCGTCGTCATCCAGCACCCGATCGAGCTCGCGCCGGATTGCTGGCGCACTCCGTTCAAGCATGTGGACGAACGGATAATCGCTTGGATCGAAGAAGCTGGGCCGTCCTGGTCGCGAGACTTCGACAATCGAACTTTGCATGGGTCATCATCGCCGCCGATGCGAAGAAGTAGAAGTGAGCGGCCCGTCGGGTGTCAAGCTCGGCCCGAATCGGACAGCTTCACGCGGCCACACCAGGCCGGGAAAACGGCCCACCCCGGAGGCTTTCTCCAACCGATCCAGGACGGCTACCCCGTCCAAAGAAGGATCTGGTGGACAGCTGACCTCAGCATCACTTAGCTGTCCGGCCGCTCGCGTGGCGATCGTGTCCCAGGATGTGGTGTAAGAGCCTGGCGTCGGTTGCGGTAACCGGCGGGCCGGGCCGGGCCGCTCAGGCTGCCACGGCGGGCAGCTTGACGGTGGAATTGTCGCTCACGGGGGCGATGGAATCCAGCGTCATGTATCTCCTGGAGGCGGTCCACTCGTCGTTCTGCTCGAG
>WTGR01000811.1 GCA_011523485.1 Acidobacteriota bacterium | reverse complement strand
CGCTCCATGTCCGCCTCGATCGCGGCGGCAATCTCTCCCTGGTAGAAGTCCGCGACGCCGTGCTCGGCCAACCGTTGCAAGGTCGCGCCCAACACCGGCTGACGAAAGATGTCGCCGGCGCGGTACGGACGCCTTCCGTCCCGCAGGAACAAGGGTGCGGCCGTGCCCGCCCGCAGGAACTGAAGCTCCCGGCGCGCGAGCGCATGCTGCAGCAGGCTCACTTCGTATCCGCTGTCGGCGAACCGCAGCGAAGGCTGCAGCACGTCGCAGAGCGACAGCGTCCCGTAGGTGGCCCGCACGTAGTCGAGCACGGCGGGCGTGCTCGGGACCGTCGTCGCGCGATACCCCCGCCGCCGCTCTGCGCGCGGCTCGGTGAACGCGTCCGCGGTGGCGCGGTTCGGCGCACGGGACGAGCCGTCGAGCGCGAACGTTCGACCCGTCGTCGCGTCGTGGAGCAGCATCATCGTCTGGCCGCCGAGACCCGACGCCGCGGGTTCGCAGACGCCCAGCGCGAAGGCTGCCGCCACGGCGGCGTCGAAAGCGTTCCCCCCCGCCTCCAGCATCTCCACGCCGGCCGCGGTCGCGCAGTAGTGCGCGGTCGAGACCATGCCCTCGCGCGACACGGCAAGCCGTTGCGGCTCGTGGATGCGGCGGTCGCCGAGCGTGAGCAGGTCGGTGTCGACGACTTCGGCCGGCCGCCGCCGGGTTCGCGTGACCCTGGGCGGTCGATCGGCCGGCGTCGCGTCGCGCCGCGGTTCCCGCCGCCCGGTCGAGCCTGCATCCGTCGTCACGCCGACTCCTTGTCCGGCCACCGGCTGGCCAGCAACTCCGCGAGCAGCAGGCTTCGTTGCACGAGCGTGATGCGCTTCACCGCTTCCTGCGGGGTGCGCAGATCGCGGGCAACCGGCCCGATGCCGCAAAGGCAGGCCTTGTCGGCCGGGGCCAGCCCCGCCACCGACGGCCAGGCCGATGTCCCCCGCTCGAGGGCGATATCCAGCCCCGCGGCGATGCGCGTCAGCGCGGCGGCCAGCTTCCGTCCCGCCGAACGTTCGACGAAGGGCGGGCGCGTGGTCGCGGTCACCAGCTCCCAACGGGGGCCTCCCTTGCCCAGAATGCCGCGCAGCTTGCGCGCCACCGTGTCTCCCGTGGTCGTCGTCGGATAGGTCTCCACGATATCGGCCGTCACCCGGTGCGGCAGGTGCAGGGGATGCCGCTCCGTACGCAGGCCGATGGTCGAGACCGCAATCCGGTCCGCCTGCGAGGAGAGGCCGGCGAATTCCTCCAGCTTCCTCGACGTCCACCGTAACGCGTCCGGCTTCCGGAAGGTCCTTCCCAGCCTCATGGAATCCGTCTCGACCTGCAGTTGAAACGTCCGCTGACCGCGCCGCTGCAAAACCACCTTGTCCGGATCCAGGCCCGGCTGGAGGATCAGCACCTCTCGGGCCCGTGCCGCCGCGGCCCGGATCTCGTCGGCGCTGTAGCGGGCATCCTGGCCCTCGTCGGCGTAGTACAGCACGCCCAGCGGAATCTGCGGCAGCCGCCGCAGGCTGCGCAACGCGCGCAACGCATACTCCAGCATCACGAGCGGAGCGCGCGACGAGCCGATGCCCTCTCCGTACAGCCACTCGGGATCGCGGCGGAACCCCTGGGCCGGAAACTGGTGCTCGACCGGCACGTCCAGGTTGCCGATCAGGAGGATGCCGTCGTTGAGGCCCGCTCTGGTCTGCCACGTGGCCACGACGCCCTCGTCGGACAGTTCCGGCACCTCGCGCAGGCCCAGTTCCCCGAAGAGCGTCGAGGCCTCCTTGAAGGCCTTCTGCAGGCCGAGCGGATCGGCCGTCCGACTCTGGAGCCTGACCCAGTCGGCGAGCCGCCGCTCCATCCGGTCGCGGCGCGCCGTGATGAACATCGACACGTGCGCGCTCGGATCGGACCTCGATGGAGTCAGCGTGGGCGGGCTGGGTGTGCCGTAGTACCGGGCGCTCGCCACCTCGACCAGCCGATTGATGAACTTCGAGAAGTCGAGTCCCACGTGCTCGGCGCCCACCAGATAGGAGCCATGCTCGCCGAGGCTCGGGAGGCTGTTGATCTCCAGGATGTAGAGCTTGCCCT
>WTGR01000566.1 GCA_011523485.1 Acidobacteriota bacterium | reverse complement strand
CGGGTACATGGCCGCACGGGCCGCGGCGCTGACTCGCCAGGTGAGGTTCCGGAAATTGACGAATCGCGTGTGCGGCGGCATGCTGGTCGTCGCCGGCACGGGCGTAGCGCTCGCCGGAGAACGCTGAGCCGACGTGTGCTCGCCATGGACTGCCGCGGGCGCATGCAGAGCGGGCGGGCGTCATGTCGGTTCTGCAGGTAGGCGAGATCTTCGGCGCCAGCCACGCATCGAGCGTCAGGCGTCCGCCGAGCCTCTCGTGCGGTTTCTCGACAGGCACCGCGGTCGCTGATGCCCTTCTCGATCGGGCCGGTCCAGGGTTGGCACGTAGAATCGAGAGAGCCAACAACGGCTGCCAGGAAGCGGTCCCGACAATGACGACGACGCGGTATCCCGAAGGCGATACGCACGACACGCTGTGGCCGGAGGACCGGATCGAAACGTTGCTGCCGTCCGGGTGCTTCGACGCGGAACCGGCCGGGGAACGGTACACGGAACTGTTGCGCGCCGACGCGCCCGGCAGAGGCAGGGGCGCCGACAGTCCGACCGTCCAGTTGTGGCTCGGTTGCCGCTGTGCCGGATGGGCGGAGCCGCCGACCGGCGAGGAGTTTCACGCCGCCATCCGCGCGGCCGAGCTGAGCCGGAGACAGGTGGCGATCCTCGACGCCTGGGCGAACCAGGCGGCGTGGACGGAGGCGCTGCAGGCCTGGGCGGAGCACGCCTACACGCTGCGCGAGCTGGCGGCGGCGTTGCATCGGGCGGGTCTGGCCCGTTGCCGGTTGGCCGCGATCCTCAACCGGTGGGCAACGCATGCCGAGAGACTCGAACCATGAGCGCCGAGCGGCTGCAGTTGCCCGAGCCGGCCGGCACACTGTGGACGAGAATCCGGGAACCGCTGAAGCGAGTCCTCGGGAGCCGCGGCGCGCCAACGGAGCTGAAGCTCGGCGGCGGGACCGTGCTGGCGGCACGGTGGAAGCACAGAAGGAGCCACGACATCGACATCGTCGTACCCGAGACGACGAACCTGTGGACATACGGGGCCGCACTCGACGACGCGATGACGGTGCTCGGCGCCGACAAGTACGGCTACAGCCCGAAGCACAAGCAGTACCGAGCCGCGTTCACTGAGGGAAGCACGAGGCAGACGCTCGAGATCTGGCCGAACGACCCCGAACCGCGCGGGGCGGAACGAGCCGCCGAGATCGACCGGGTCAACGAAGTCGTGCTGGCGACGGCGCAGATCCTCAAGGGCAAGCTCGAACGCGGAGAGGACGCGCTGGCCAGGGACGTCATCGACGTGATCACCGCCGAACGGCTCGACCCGGCGGGCCTCGAGGTCGCCGTCAACGCCGTCACTCCCCCCTACGCACGACTCGTCGGCGCGGTGTGGGATCGTGCGCAAACGACCATCGCACGGCGGGCCGAAGCCGAGTTCGGCGACACGATCGCCGACCCGGCAACACTGGGACCGAGGGCGGGCGAAGCGATCCTGTCGCGCATGTACGCGCGGATTGCAGTCGCCGTCGAAGACGGTCGAATCGTCGCAACCACCACGACAGCCGGCGGCACCATGCGCCGACGCGAGTGGACGGCGGGCGAAGCTGCCGAGCGGTTCGTCACGAGCGGCCTCGACGCCGCACTGAGCGGCATGCGGCAGGACGCCGGACGGATACGTGACGCCGCGACGGCCGCGACGCAGGCGGGGCGCAACGAACAAATCGCCGACTGCCGGAGTACTTCAGCGTAGCCGCGGTTCGAATTACCGGCCATTCAGTCACAGTTTCCGGTGGATGTCGACCTCTACCGGGATCCGATGTCGTCGACCGCGTGGTCGCCCGCCACGGTCGAGAACCGATCACCGATGCTCGACCCGACACTCCTCCTGCTCGCCAGCCTCGCCGACGGCCAGAAGCGCCCCGGTGCTCGGCCTGTACGGGGGCGACCTTCCGTCAGCAACGACCGTCCCCCGGACTACCGAGGCGATGGCGGCTGCCGGCAGGTCCTACGAGGCGAATCGTCTACGAGGGAGCGACCGTGTTCCTGCAAGCTCAGGAAGGGCTGGCCGCGAACCGGCGCGCGACCGAGGACGCGTGGCCGCGCACGCTGGCGTTCCTCCGGGAAC
>WTGR01000726.1 GCA_011523485.1 Acidobacteriota bacterium | reverse complement strand
CCTGGGAGTTCGGCGGCGACGTCAGTTGGGTGGAGGTGCGTGTCGCGGACGCCGGAGACGGCGCCGCGCGGCTCACGCTCACGCATACGCAGCACGTGTCGGACCACTGGGACCGGTACGGGCCGGGCGCGACCGGCGTCGGCTGGGAGATGGGCCTGCTGGGCCTCGCGCTCCATATCGCGCAACCCGACGCGCCCAAGCCGGACGAGGCCGCCTTTGCCGCTTCGCCGGACGGCAAGGCGCTCATCACCGGCAGCAGCGAGGGGTGGGAGCGGGCGGCGATTGCGGCTGGAACGGATCCCGCCGCCGCGCATGCCGCGGCGACGCGGACGACCGCCGGCTACACCGGTGAACCGGAGCCCGATTGACGCACGCGTTCGATGAATGCCGCGGCCTCCAACCGCGGCGCATGCGGAGGTCCCGACCGAAATAGAGGACGGCAACGGCGGCGAGCCGTCAGCGGACCGGTCCCACCTCGATCGTCGTGCTCCCGCTGAAGGTCGACAGCTCCAGGCGGGCGCCGCCGCCGCCGGCGACGCCTTCTATCGAGCGGCTCCCCTGCTCGACGACCGTCACCTCGCGGGCCCGGTCGCCCCGGCCGACGACGATGGGGATTGCCGAGCGCAGGCCGCCGCTGAATGACTCGGACTCCAGCTCGAATCCGGTGCCCTCCGGCACCGTCAGGTGGATACCGCCCGAGTGCGACTCGAATTCGTAGCGCCCGTCGGCCGCCAGCGCCCCGGCGAAGGTCACCGACCCGGACACCGTCTCCACCTCGACGCGCCGCGCATCCACCCCGCGCAGCGCCACGGCGCCGCTCACCGAAGACGCCTCGAGCCGCGGCGACCGGACCCTTTCGATATCGAGGCGGCCACTGACCGTTTCGGCCGTCATGCGCTCGTCGCTGCTGACATCGGTGATCCGCACGCGGCCGGACACCGACTCCACCTCGACCAGCTTCGCCAGTGACGCGAGCCGGACGTCGCCGCTGACCACCTCCACGCTGGTCTCGCCGTCCACACCTTCGACGGTGACGTCGCCGGACACGGACTCGATGGCGACGCGCGTACCGCGGGGGACGTCCACGACGTAGTCCACGGCCACGGATCCCGAGCCGCCGCCGAGCAGGTTGCCCAGCGACTCCAGGACGGATCGCCGCCGGTACCGGGGTTCGACGTCGACCCGGTTGCCGCGCTCGACGATCTCGATCTCGACGCGGTCCAACGACTCCGCGCGGCCGCGCCCGACGAGCCGCTTCGTCGCCCTGATCGTCAGGTCGTCGCCGTCCACACCCGTCACCGTCGTCACGCCGCTGATGTTGCTGAGCGTCAGCCGACCGCCGGGCTCCATCGGAATCGTCCGTACCAGCTCCTCGGTCTGCCCCGCGGCCGCGGCGGCCGCGCCGATCAGCACGAGGGCGACGAGTGCGCTCCGTATTGCCTGTCTTGTCATGGTGTGTTGCCTCCAGTTCCGCCGGTTCATCTCTGTCCGACTTGTTCGAGCCCGAGGGCCGCGCTCGTGCGCAGCAGCGCGAGCTTGCGCGCCAACCCGGCCCGGAGCCGGTCGCGAGCCACTTCGCTTCCCGGTGCGACCTCGAGCGCGGAACGACTCTCGGCGATCGCGCGTTCCACCACCGCCAGGTTCCCGGCAAGGATGGTCTGCACCGCCGGATGGACCGGCGGCCTCGCGCCGGCGAGCTGCTCCAGATCCCGGATCGCCGAAACGTAAGCGGGTTCGAAAGGTTCCAGGCCGCCGGCCGCCGTCGGAAGCACCGTGCCGCCCGGCATATCCGACGCCGGTGACCGCACCGGGTCCGGGTTCCCGGCGAGGACGACCGCCAGCACGATGCCGGCCGCCGCGGCAAGGGCCGTCCCCCCGACGGACCACCGCGACCAGAGGCCGGCTGCCCGGATCGGCCCCGCGCCGCCGAAGGACCACCGCGACCACCACCTGGCCGCCACCCGCGGCGCCCGCCCCTCCGCCGCGACCCGCCGCCTGACGTCGCGCCAGACCCGCGGCGGCGGCGCGATGGGCTCCAGCGTGGCGGCGAGCGACCGGATCGCCTGCAGGTCGGCCAGGAGCTCCCGGCAGGCCTCGCAGCCGGCCAGATGGGCGTCGAC
>WTGR01000585.1 GCA_011523485.1 Acidobacteriota bacterium | reverse complement strand
GGGCTCAGGATCGGCGCCGCGCACAGGGTCATCGACGCCGCGTAGAGGATGCCGGTCTCCGGGTCGGCGGCCGTGCCGCCCGTGATGTTGGTGCCGCCGCCCGGCCCGGGACAGTGGATCGCCCCCCGCTTGCCGAGCTCGTTGTCGGGGTGCAGGGGCGGCGTGAACATCGAGCCGTACTCGTACTGGTCGAGAATCTCCAGCGCCTGCTGCCGCAGCGCCGGCGTGAAGTCGATCAGCTCGTCCTCGGTGACGTCCTGCAGGTCGTAGGCGGCCGGCTTCGTCGGGAACGGCTGGGTCGGCGAGTACCACTCGCCCGGCACGTGCCCGCGCGGAACCGGGCGCTCCTCGATGGGCCAGATCGGCTCGCCGGTCTCGCGGTTGAAGACGTAGGCGAACGCCTGCTTGGTCGTCTGCACGAGGATCGGCACTTCGCGCCCGTCGATGGTGACGTCGAGCAGGTTCGGGGCGGTCGGGTTGTCGCGGTTCCAGATGTCGTGGTGCACGGTCTGGAAGTGCCACTCGCGTTGGCCGGTGCGCACGTCGAGGGCCAGAATGCTCGTTGCGAACAGGTTGTCGCCCGGATGGAAGCCGCCCCAGTAGTCGTTGGTCGGCGGGTCGGTCACGACGTAGACGAGGCCGCGCTCGGAGTCGGCCGACAGCGGCGCCCACGCCGAGACGTTGCCGGTCCACTGCCAGGCGTCGTTCTCCCACGTGTCGAAGCCGAACTCGCTCTCCGACTGCGGGATCACGTTGAACTTCCAGAGGTGCTCGCCGCTGGCCGCGTCGTAGGCCAGAATGTGCCCCGGCACGTTCTCCTGGCGGGTCTGACGGTAACCCTGCTCGTGCGAGTTGCCGACCACCACCACCCCGTTGACCACGATCGGGGGGGAGGAGTTGGTGATGTAGCCGACGGTCGACGGAAGCCCGTCGGTCGGGTGGTACTCGTAGCCGAAATCGGCCAGCAGATCGACGGTGCCCTCGTTGCCGAAGCTCTCGATCGGGTCGCCGGTGTCGGGGTCGAGCGCGTGGAGGAAGAACCCGGGCGTCACGACGTAGATGCGCCCCTCGCCGTTCACGACCTCGTAGGCGACGCCCTTCCCGTAGTTCTTGCGCATGGAGTTCTCCCAGCGCTTCGTCGTCGGCTCGCGGAAGGTCCAGAGAGTCTCGCCGGTCGCCGGATCCATGGCGACGACGGTGCGGCGGTAGCCGGCCACGCCGAAGAGCTTGCCTTCGGCGTAGATCGGGGTCGACCGCATGACGTTGTCGACGGTCGGGCCGTAGTTGTCGCCGCGCCAGAGCCAGGCGACCTCCAGATCCTCGAAGTTCTCCGCGTCGACCTGGTCGAACGGCGCGTAGCGCGTGCTGCCCTCGTCGGCGCCCCAGTGCGTCCAGCCGCCGTCCTGCGCCGAAGCCCCACCGGCGTTCACGAGCCCCAGCACGACCAGCCCGGCAGCCAGGACTCTGCCCCCTCGCAATGGTGTCATCTCGTCGATCTCCTGTAGCGAAACCGGATCATTATGTCCCATATGATGGGTGGACAAGGCGGAGGAACCAGCATGACGACGATTCTGAGGGCCGTCGCTACGACGGCCGCCATCCTCGCCGGGGTCGCCGCCGCGGCCCAGGACGAGAACGAGCGCGACTACCTGACCGATCTGCGCGAGGTCAACGTGTTCGTCGACGACCTGGCCCCCGACGCCGAGGCGGCGGGGTTGACGCGCGACGCCATAGAAGCCGCGGTCGAGGCCCGCCTGCGGGAACGGGGCGTGCCGCTGGGCCGCTCGCAACTCGCCGGCGATCTCTACGTGCGCGTCGCGACGCACCAGGGCACGACCGGCCTGTACGCCTACTTCGCGCGGGTGTCGCTGCAGCAGCTCGTCACCATCGAGGGGAACCAGGAGCGTGCGTTCGTCGACACCTGGGACCTCGACTCGCTCGGCACGGTCGGCGAGGCCAACCTGCCGCAGGTTCAGCGGGTCGTGCTGCAGATCGTCGACGCGTTTATCGACGACTACTTCTCCGCGAACGATCCGCGCTACTAAGGTAGACGAAGAAGTCGTTGCCGGCACCCCCGGGGTCGCCGCCCGGCCGCCCGGCGTCACTCGGCGGCGACGATCA
>WTGR01000654.1 GCA_011523485.1 Acidobacteriota bacterium | reverse complement strand
CGGCAAGCTGCTCGGCCACCGCCAGGTCGAGACCACGGCGCGCTATGCGCACCTCACGCGCGAATCCGTGCACGAGGCGGCAGCCCGGATCGCCGACAGCATCGCGGCGGACCTGTTGTAGGGCCTGCCCGCCGGCCTTCTGGCGCGCCTCTTCTTTCCGCCATCGAACCGTCCTCCGTCAGGCCGGCGACTCGACGGCACGGGATCTGGCGGCCGGCGGGGCTGGATCGCAAGCCGGGATGCCGGTGAGAAAGATCGCCTCGCGCCGATGACGCTGTGCCTACTCCTGCTTCCTGGCTCCGAACGCTCCGATCAGCTCGTTGTAGCCGAAGACGCCCGCCGCTTCCTCGTGGTTCGGGCCGAAGAGCCGCCCGTGCAGGTAGATCGGGGCTTCCGCGTAAACCGCGTCTTCGGGCCGCCAGGCGACAAACCGGGTGGGGCCGATGCGGGGGCGGCCAAGGTCATCGTTGCCGCTGGGGCCGACGAGGTCGACGTTTTCGAAGGCTATGTCCTCGCGAGCGGCGCCGGTCTCCACGTTGGCGATACCTGTGAAGCGCACGTCCATGGTCGAATTGCTCCCCCTCGCCCCGTCCGCGAACGTTGCGACGAGACTGACCTCCCCGGCGTAGCCTTCCGCGGTACCGGTGTCGACGCCCACCATCGCGCCTCGCCACGTCGCGGTCCCCTCGCTGGGCAATTGGGTGAGGGCATGGGAACGTCCGAACGCGTCCCCGACCATGACGACGGGGTACGGATTTTCCGTCGAGACAACACCGTTCCTGAATACGAAGAACGCCGAATGCTCCAGCCATGCGCCGAACTGCTCCCATTCGTCGCCTTCATGGACATGGACGACCAGTCGAATTCCGCCGATCCGGCGATCGTCCTCGAAGCTGTCGAGGCCGAAATCGGCGGCGTGGATTTGCGGCGAGACCCAAAAATGCCCGACCCGGCACCCTTCCGTGTCGCAGCTCTCCACCGGAAAATCCTGGAGGGTACCGTTCCGGTGCGTCGCATTGACGTGCGCCCTCGTGGCGAGGACCGTATTCGACAGCGCCACCACCTCGTACAGCCGATCCAGGGGATCGGCCGGTGCCGCGATTTCCCTGTTGCCCGAACAGGCAGAGACGGCGAGGGTGGCGAGAAGAATCGCAGCTACGCTCTTCATGGTCATCGGGGAATATAGCGGGCGTGGGCCTGCGATGGCGACGACGGTCTCGGTTGACTGGAGCGAGGCTCGGCGACGTCATCGCATTCGGCGACCGAATCCCTCACGGCATCCGGGTGGGTGCACGAGGTGCGGGCCGGAACGCCGGCAGCGTTGCCGCCGATGGATCGCAGGGCCGCTTGCCGGTCTCTTTCCGCGCCTCCAGAATGATTCGGCGGGTTGAAACCGGTGCGGCATCGAACCCGACAATCGAGGGTCGCGAAGAAGGGAGACCGGGCGTGGACCAGGTGACGGAGCGGCGCTGGCACGAGATCTGGAAGGACCAGTGCGAGGCGGCCGAGTCGATCCGGCTGCAATTCGGCATCGGCGATGCCTTCGACTATGTGGTGGGCGAGAAGCTGATGAACTTCGCGGAGGCGGCGGAGGAACACCCCGAGTTCGCGCGGGCGCTGCCGCAGTTCGTCTCGGAGCTGAGGCGCATGTTCGCGCCCGAGGAAATCGAGGAGCACCTGGCGCGGGTCGAGAGCGCGCGTCTCCAGCGCGCCATGGACGCGATGGATGTCTACGATCCGGAGCTGGACGACCTTGCCGTCTCGGATGCCGAGGCGCGCCGCTTCGAGTTCGTCAAGGAGCTTCTCACCGCTCCGGCGCTCGGGACGTCTTGAAACCCGGCGCCGGCCGGCAAGAGGGATCGCCGGACCGGGAGGTCCTGGCCGGTCCGGTCGAGCGCGTCACCTTCCACAATCCGGAGAACGGCTTCTGCGTGCTGAGGACCCGGGCGCGCGGCCATCGCGAGCTGGTCGCCGTGGTCGGCCACGCCGCGACGGTGGTGCCGGGAGAGTGGATCACCGCCTCGGGCGAATGGGTGAACGACCGCACCCACGGCCAGCAGTTCAACGCGCGCTTCATCCGCACCGCCGCGCCCTCCTCGGTCGAGGGGATCGAGAAGTATCTG
>WTGR01000838.1 GCA_011523485.1 Acidobacteriota bacterium | reverse complement strand
GTGGGGGAATTTTCGATGACCGCAGGTGGGGGAATTTTGAATGACCGTTGACACCCGAACCGCCGCCCCGCGAACGACACTCGGCCAGCGCCGCCTCCCGGGCCGCGTCGCCAGTCTCATACGCTTCGGCCCAGCCCACCGCCGTGCTGTCGGCGTCCTGATCCGCCGCGTAGGCCGCACACCGGCCGAACGTCAACACCACCGAGCAGCCCGGGCCGCACTCCTGCAGCGCCCTTCCCTGCGCGGCGGCCACGGTCTCGTAGTCCACCGCCCAGCCGTACTGGTCGCTCTGACGCTCATCGATCGCCAGCGCGCCCACCGGGGATTGGGCGATCGCCAGCGACGTGAACACGGCCACCGCCAGGACCGCTACGACGAGCAACCGCACAGCGCGCATCCCGTGCATCTCCTTCACGCGCGTCCTACCCCGGTCGGTGTCGCCATCGTCGGCTATCGGACGCGCAGCTGCTCCAGGTAGTCGACCGCCGCCCGCATCTGCTCGGCGTCCCACGCCGTCCAGTCGTCGCCTGTAGGCAACCCCGGGATCCCGGTGTTTCGGCCCCGGGCGATCAACCGGACCGCAAGACGTTGCGAGCCGTGATGCTCGCACTCGGGTAGGAACCGCCGCGTCAAGGCGCCCGAGGGAAGCTCGTTCACGACGAATCGTTCGACTCCTTCCGCCGTACTGGCCCGGCGAGCCTCTAGCTAGTGGGAACGCGGTGCTGCCTCTTCCTCCACTGCCAGGTCGGCCACGAGACTCAGGCGCCTCAGGGCCCGGTCCACCAAGGCCCGAACCCGATCGTCTCGAGCGCCATGGCGCACCTCGAGGGCAGCGCCTTCCAAGGCTGCAGCCGCGGCCAGACGGACGCGCATCTCCGCGGCGGCCCGGTTCCAGCCGGCGCCGCGCAACGCAGCCAGACAGACCCGGTGGCGACGGCTGGCCTCAGTCAACAATTCTTGGGCCCCTTCAATCGCGCTCTGTCGCTCTACGGCCCGGCCGCGGGTTGCTCACCGCCCCGTGGACGGCAATGAACCCTCCTCTATAGGCAAAGGCGTCGGTGAAGCAGGAACCGAACAGCCAGCACACCCAGAATCGTCAGTTCGTGGACGGTCGGAGCGTCACGGGACGACGCCCGGTGATCTTTGCCGCGAGGAGAGGCTCGCCACTTCAAACCGTCCACGACGTCGGCCCCGGAGCACACTCGAGAGCCACGACATCGCTCAGAACGACAGTCTCAGGACCGTCTCCGGGGCGAAAGGGCGGCCCGCCCTGCGCCGCGACGGATCATCGCCGGCAACTTCGAAGGCCGTCGCGGAAGCTCCGGGAACCCGCGCTCCAGACACCCGTGACCCTGAAAGACGGCGACCCGTCGCCGGCGACTCGCGGCCCATCCGCCGTGGCTCGATCAGCCGCAGGCGTACGCAACGCCGTCAGGCGAGCCTGAAGTCTCCGTGTTCGCTTTCCGCTTCAAGGACGCCCCTACAGTTAGACGACGAGGCTCCTTGGCGGCTTGGCGTTTCCGCGGTCGACGCTCGCGCTGCAACGGTTGGTCGTGCTGGCGGGCGGTTCCTCGTACAAGCGGAAACCACGACCGGGCGGCGCGCGGAGGCGGGGTTCACGACGCAGTGCACGCTGGCTTCCGTGCGCCACCGACCCGACCCTGGCGCCGAGGTCACATCCCGGCGGCGACTGCCCCCAGGCGGCACGAGCAACTCCACGGCCACGCCCTTGAGGGGTACGAGCGGACGCCGGCGCACATCAACATCGCGCAGTTGAAAGAGAGGCCGCGAGGTCTTGCCACAGGCGCCACGAGCCCGGCGCGAACCAGTCGCGCAAGTAGGCGCCGTAATGCATGTCGTAGGTCAGCAGGCCGCTGTAGACGGCGCGCACCCGATCCCCCATCGATTGCAGTTCCGTACCGAAGTGGTTGATCCAATAGTCCCCGCCGGGCCGTGTGCGGAAGAGCCGATCGGTTTCGGTTCCGAGCGAGTACATCCGCGCGCCCTCTTCCTCGGCGATCCCGGCGAAGTGGATCGCCTGCAGCGCGTAGCTTTCCCAGAACTCGGCGACGAACAGGTCGTGGTCGGGGTGGCTCGGCCGCCACGGCCAGAAGTCGGGGTCGA
>WTGR01000752.1 GCA_011523485.1 Acidobacteriota bacterium | reverse complement strand
CAACAACGACTGACGTCCGGCGCGCGCCCACGCGCGCGCGGGCATCGGCGCCTTGGCCGGATGTGCGTGATATGGTGTTTGCGCGAGCTTGCGATCTTCCGTCCGACGGAGGGGGAGCGCAGCTTGATGGTCACGCAAGGAGCGCGCGAAATGAGTATCCTGAAGATAGACGACGTGCCGCCGCCGCTCGGCGTCGGCGGCGGGCATGGTGACCGGCCGGCTCACGTCGGGGCAGGTGCGGCCACCGGTTCGGCAGGGTCCGGACAGGCGACCGCGGGTGCGGCCGGCGTCTCCGCTGCCGCGCCGCCCGCCTCTTCCGCCGCGAGTGCATCCGCCGCCGCGGGCGGGGGTGCCCCGGGAGCGACAGCTTCGCCGGGAGGTCAGTCCGTCATTCCGCCGCACGTGGCCGGGGCCGCCCCGCCGCCGCCGGCGGTACGGCCGCCCCAGGCGCCGCCGATGTCCGCCCCGCCGTTGCCGGACGGGCCGCCCGCATCGTCCATGTTCGATACCAGCGCGCTCACGGAGCCCGGGCCCGCGGGTCCGGCCGTGGGGCAGGCGGGTGCTTCTCCATCGGCATCCGCGCCGCCGATCGAGCCCGACCCGGTCAGAACGCTGGAGCTCAAGCCGCAGATCGTCGAGCAGCTCTCGACGGTGTTCGACCCCGAGATCCCGGTCAACATCTACGAGCTCGGTCTCATCTACGACGTCGCCGTCGACAAGGATGGCCTGGCCGTCATCCAGATGACCTTGACCGCGCCCGGCTGTCCCGCGGCGGTCACCCTGCCGGCCGAGGTGCAGGGCAAGGTGAAGGGTATCGACGGCGTCAGCGACGCCCGCGTCGACCTCGTCTGGGAGCCGCCGTGGGACAAGGATCGGATGTCCGACGCGGCGAAACTGCAGCTCGGGATCTTCGACTGAGCCGCCGGCCGCGGGGCCCGTGGCAGGAGTCCCCCGGGGCCCATCATGGCCACCATCGCCGCACGGACCGGCTACCGGATCGGCAGGGACAACATCCGGTTCCTCGGCCTCGACATCCACAACCCGGTCTTCGTCGTCTCCAGCCTCACCATCATCGCGTTCGTCACCGGGGTGCTGGCCTTCCGGGAAGCCGCCGCGGGCGTCTTCGACGCGCTGTACGCCTGGCTCACCTCGACGTTCGACTGGGTGTTCATGGGCGCGGGGAACCTCTTCGTCCTGTTCTGCCTGCTTCTGCTGGCGACGCCGGTCGGCCGCGTTCGCCTGGGCGGCCCGGACGCCAGGCCCGACTACTCCGCCTGGTCCTGGTTCGCCATGCTGTTCGCAGCCGGGATCGGCATCGGCCTGATGTTCTTCGGCGTGGCGGAGCCGGTCGACCATTTCCGGAATCCGCCGCTCGGGGTCGACGCCGCGGACACCGCCGCCGCGCACCGGCTCGCCATTGCCTCGGCCATCTATCACTGGGGCGTGCATCCGTGGGCGATGTTCGCGGTCGTGGCGCTCGCGCTCGCCTTCGCGGCCTACAACCTGGGGTTGCCGCTGACGCTGCGGTCGGCGTTCTATCCGGTCCTGGGCGAAAGGGTGTGGGGCCGGTTCGGCCACGTCATCGACACCCTCGCCGTGTTCGCGGCGCTCTTCGGTCTGGCCACCTCGCTCGGCCTGGGCGCCGAGCAGACGGCGGCGGGCCTGGCCTACCTGTTCGGCGTGCCCGACACCGATGCGACCAAGGTGTTGATAATCGCCGCCATCACGGTCATCGCGCTGGCGTCGGTGGTCGCCGGGTTGGACAAGGGCGTCAAGCGCCTGAGCCAGGCCAACCTGGTCCTTGCCCTGCTGCTGCTCGTGTTCGTGCTGGCGATGGGGCCGACGGTCGACCTGCTCGCCGGCTTCGTCGCCAGCCTCGGCCACTACGCGGCGGCGATCGCACCGCTCAGCAACTGGGCGGGGCGCGAGGACTTCGACTTCCTGCACGGGTGGACCACCTTCTTCTGGGCGTGGTGGCTCTCGTGGTCGCCCTTCGTCGGCATGTTCATCGCCCGTGTGTCGCGCGGCCGCACCGTGCGCGAGCTCGTCGGCTGCATGCTGATCGTTCCCGTGTCGCTCTCCGCGCTCTGGATGCACGCCTTCGGGGCGACCGCGCTGTCGCAC
>WTGR01000065.1 GCA_011523485.1 Acidobacteriota bacterium | reverse complement strand
GCGCGTGCGCTCCGTCCAGCTCTCGCGGGAGACGTCGTCCCAGCCCAGCTCCATGATCGACAGCCGCAGGCTGCCGCCCTGCCAGGGTTCGCCGCCTTCCAGATCGAAGGGAGGCAGCTCGTCGCCCTCCCAGACGCCGCGGGCGAAACGCGCCCCGGCGCGGCCGTTCTTCGGCGCCGCCTCGCGGGGCAGGGCGCGCAGGTTCATCCGCACCTTGCCGTGGTGCGCGGCGATCAGGTAGGCGACGAGATCGGCGTCGCGCGACCAGTGTTCGTGGGCCAGAAACGCCAGGGCCGAGGCGAGCTCGTGACGGAAGTAGGCTCGGCTGTGACGAGTCCGCCCGACCGTCTTGGCGAGAACCACGCCGGGCTCGACGGTCAGGCCGTCGAGGCCCCGGCGCATCGTGTCCTGGAAGACCTCGTGCGCCTTGCCCAGATCGTGCCAGCGCGCCGCACGCACGATGGCCGTCCGCGCGCCAGGTTCCACTTCGAAGGCCGCGCACAGCGATTCTGCCCCGGCAGCCACATGGCGGAGATGGTCGGCCAGCGGCACGATGGCGTCGATCCCGCTGAGCGGATCCTCGTCGTGCCCCTCGGCTTCCTGCTGCGCGGGAGCGGAGGAACGGTCCTCCTGCCTGCGAAATCGGCGCTCGACGATCTTCTCCGCCTCGGCCCCTTGCTGCGCCGGGGCGACGGAACCGTCCGCGGTCGCGCCGGAGCCGAGCGCTGCCGCCGGACCGGGGACCGGCCGGGGGATGTGTTTCGGATTGGCGGTGAACCCGGAGGTCTCGCAGTAGCCGCCGGCGGCCGGATACGCCAGGAGCACGAGGCCGGGCCAGGGCGGACCCTGCAGGGGCATCCAGCCGGGCGGGGTCGCCCCGGTCTGCCCCTCCCGGCGCCGCCATTGCGGATCGCGCTGGAACAGGAGGTTCCTCCCCTTGCCGGGCAGCTTCGAGATCCACGTCCTGGCCGTGCCGATCGACACCGCGCACAACTCTTCCCGGCCGGGGCGCGGCGGATCGTCTCCCGCCTCCGAGGGATTTCGCCAGAAGACACGGATGTCCGTGTCGTCGGCATCGCGCACGTATGGCGACACGTCGACATCGAAGCCGGTCAGGTCCGGATCCGTGTCGAAGAGATCGTCGAGATCCTTGCGGCGGATCACCCTGCGCGGAGGTTCGACATCGTCCGGCGCAGCAAGGTGCGCCGAAGCTGCATCGGTCAACCCGGTCAATCGATCCCGCGCGGTCTGCAGTTCCGCGGTCTCGTAGGGCCTCGCCAGCTCCTCGGCGTCCTTGTCCGGTGCCGTGCCGTCCGTTGGCGGGGGAAGAAGATCGATCCAGTACACGTTCGCGCCCTCGGGAAGCTCCGCGTAGCGATTGGCGCGGCCGAAGCGCTGGACCAGCGAGGACCAGGGCGCGAGCTCGGTGAAGAGGGCTGCGGCGGATATGTCCACCCCGGCCTCGACCGCCTGCGTGGCGACGACGATGCGGCCGTGCGGATTCGCGTCGTCGGTCCCGAGAACCTTCTCCATCTCCCGCGCGCGGTCGGCGGGTCGGAAGCGAGAGTGGACGAGGGCCAGCGTCGGTGCCGCCGGCAGCCGCGTGGAGAGCCTCCTGTCGAGCGCCTCGCGGAGCGCCTGGGCGCGGTCCACGCGGTTGATGATCGCCAAGGTCATCGGTCCGGAGCCGTGGGCGTCCAGCACCGCATCCGCCAGCCGGCCGATGTAGTCGGCAAGGTCGGCCCTCTTCGGCGACGCCGGCGCCACCGGCGAACGGGTGAGCCTCTTGGTCGCGGTTGCCAGGCGTGCGAGCCTGCCGTCCGGCGCCGCGGCCGGATCGACCTGGACGACCTCTGCGGCGGGCGGTTCGGGGTGGTCGACGGTAGCGAGCCAACGCGGATCGAGCGTGGCCGAGATCCAGAGGCTGCGGGAAGGAGCGCCTCGAGGGTGGTCGTCCCGCCGGGCGCGATCCGCTTCCGACTGCCGGAACGCTTCGAGCTGGGCGGAGGTCGCGCGGCCCGCGCCCATGAGCTGCACTTCGTCGAACACCCACTGCGCGTCCTCGTGCAGGAGGGCGAACTCCATCGGCCAGAGCGCGCGCGAAGAGGCGTAGCCGCGCATCAG
>WTGR01000918.1 GCA_011523485.1 Acidobacteriota bacterium | reverse complement strand
TCGCGGAGATGACCGACATCAGGTGGGACTTGCCCGTGCCGTAGTTCCCGACGACCAGGAATCCCTTGTTGTCGGCAGGCTGCTCGAACTGGATCTGCGGTATCACGACCTGCGCGAGCCGCTCCGCCATCTCCGTGCTCACGACGTAGGTCGACACGAGCTGCTTCGCTGCCGACTCCTGGTCGGCGTCTCGAAGCTGCACCACCGTCTCGATCGGCTCGAACTGGATCAGGTCGCCGTATTTCATCTAGGCACCAGTTCGGTGACGATGCCCAATCTCATCGGCTCATGCCGGGGAGACGATCACCAGATCACCGCGGTCATCCCGGGAGTACCGCCGGTGTTCCGGGTGTTCCGGCGTCGCGTAGGTCAGGTGGCCCTTCTCCAACGTCCCGTTCCAGGCCGCGACGATGGTACGGTTTCGCGACACACCCTGCAACAGCCGTAGCGGATCCTGCCTGAGTGCCGGGTCGAACAAGAGCTCGATGTTGTCGAGCAGCGCCAGCGGCTCGTTCGTGCTCACAACCTCGCTGAGCAGATCCGGCAACCGCAACGCCCGCTCGCGCTCGGTCAAGTCGAGCATCCGGCGCGACAACTCCAGGTTGAGATTGACGATCCGCGCCCCTGTCCTTGCCGCAACCTCCCGCAGCGCCTCGGTCTTGCCGGACCCACTGGGCGCCACGACGAGAATCAGACGGTGATACAGCGCCTTGGCGCCGTCGATCCGGGCGAGTACGTTCTCCGACAGGGACTCCGGCATGCTTCTCCGCCGACCACGGACCGCAGGAACGCGGCTACGCAGCGCCGAACCGTCGGACATCGATGTCACCAGCGCGCGCCTGCACTTGCCAGAGATCGTAGGCCATCTGCATGCCGAGCCACGTCTCGGGCGAAGATCCGAACGCCTTCGACAGCCGAATCGCCATCTCCACGGAGATACCGGATTTTTCGTTGACCAGTTCGGACAAGGCCTGGCGAGTCACACCCAGGCCGGCCGCCGCCTCCGTCACCGAGAGGCCGAGCGGCACGAGACACTGGCGCCTGACGATGCCGCCCGGATGCGGGGGATTCTGCATGGCCACGGTCCACCTCCATTAGTGATAGTCGATGTAGTCGACGTCCAATGCCTGCCCTTCTTCGAACCGGAAGGTCACGCGCCAGTTGCCCGACACCCAGACGGCGTGGCGCCCCTTCAACTTGCCCTTCAACGCGTGCAGGCGAAACCCTGGCAAGTCCATGTCCGGTGGTCTGCGGCTGCGGTCCAGCGCGGCCAGGATATCCCGGAGCTTGTGAACATGCTCCGGCGCGACGCGACGCGTCGTTCGGCCATCGTAGAGCGCCTTGAGTCCGCGATGGCTGAACGACAGGATCATCGACGGAATCTAGATTGTCATGCGTCGCCTGTCAATTGACATTGAAGTGCGGCGCGTCACCGTGAAGGTCGGGGAAGAACGTGGATCCGCCTTCATCCACCGGATCCACCGGCTTCCGCCTGGTAGGTCGCGAACGACGTCGGGGTCTCCCAGACCGTGACGCGGACGACCGGGAATCCGTGGTCGCGGGTCTTGTCGAAGATGAGGCGGGCGATGTGCTCGACGGTCGGGTTCTCGTCGGCGACGAAGACCGGCTCGCCGAGCTCGCGCAGCGGTCCGATCAGCGGGTCGTCGCGGTGCAGGATCATCTTGTGGTCGAGCTCGGCGTCGATCCAGCCCTTGATGCTGCGCTTGATGTCGCTGAAGTCGCAGACCATGTGCCGGTCGTCGAGCGACTCGGTGCGCACCTCCACCTCGGCCACCGCGTTGTGCCCGTGGGGATGCTTGCAGACCCCGTCGTAGTTCAGCAGGCGGTGGCCGTAGCAGAAGTCGATGCGCTTGGTGACGGAGTACATTCCAGCGCCTTCAGGATGACGTTCAGGGAAGCAGGTCGCTCACGGCGATAGCTGCAGCAGGACGGGCGAGCGGCGCCACGGTTTCCTCGGACCGGTCTTCCGGGCCGAACACGCCCGCTTCGACCGCGCGGTCGTAGACGTCGCGGTTCCAGCGATAGGTCTCGACAGTGGAATCGGACACGGGGGTTCCCGTCAAGTCGGATTGTCAGACGCGGGGCGGCTGGTTGAGGATGGCGGCGCGAAGCTCCCGCACATCGCGTTCGAGCGTGTCGAGCCGCGCCCCCAGATGCCTGGACAACTCGGAGATCCGCGCCCCGAGTTGGACGGACACGAAGCCGAGTCCACCGACCGCGGCCACGAGGATGCTGACGCAGATCGCGGCAACCGCAAGCCAGTGCTCCAGCGTCATCCATTCAGGATACCACCGGCGGCCGGGCTGCCCTGATGGCATCCGGGTCCAGGGGCTCCGAGAAGGCCAAGTGCCGCCGCTTTCGCACGGGCTGAAGCGACTGATAGTAGGATTCCAGCCGTGACGGACGAGCTTCGGAAGGCCGGGAAAGCCGGCAGCGAGGCGTCGACGGGCGAGGGCGTTCCGAGTGCGGCGGCCGCGGACGCGGCGATCTTCCGCACCGCGGTGCTCTGCTCGGCCGGCCTCGACAGCGCGGTGCTGCTGGCGAGCGAGTTGCAAGCAGCGACCCCAGCGGCCGGCGATGCGACGGGCGGAACAGCGCTCGTGCAGCCGGTCTACGTGCGCAGCGGCCTGGCCTGGGAAACGGAAGAGCTGCGTCTGGCGGAACGCCTGATTGCGGCGCCACCGTTCGCCGGACGCGTCGACCCGCTCGCAACCCTGGACTGCCCCGTGACGGACTCCTACCGGCCGAGCCACTGGGCCGTGGCCGGCACGCCGCCGGCCTACGCCACGGCGGACGAAGAGGTCTATCTGGTCGGCCGCAACGTGCTGCTGCTGGCCAAGGTCGCCACCTGGTGCGCCGTCAACCGCATCGGCCGCATCGCCCTCGGCCCGCTCGCCGGCAACCCGTTCCCCGATGCGACGCCCGCGTTCTTCGCGGCGATGCGGCAGGCGCTCTCGCTGGGCCTGGACCACGATCTGGAGATCGTCGCCCCGTTCCGGAACCTCTCGAAGGCCGCGGTGATCGCCCGCGGGCGCGCGCTCGGCGTGCCGTTCGAGTTGACGCTGTCGTGCATGAACCCGGTGGACGGCCGCCACTGCGGACGCTGCAGCAAGTGCCGCGAACGGCTGGAAGCGTTCGAGGCGGCGGGCGCCGAGGACCCGGCGTCCTACGCGTTCCGGCCGGCCGACGTGGCGACCGGCGTCTGAACGCCGCGTCGCGATCTCGCGCGACCGCGCGGCCTCGACGGCGCCCGGCGCACTCGCGGCCCCCGACACGGCCCGTTGCCTCGCCGTCTCTACACGGCGCGGCGCCTCCGGATCTCTACGTCGCAGCGTCGAGCCGGCTCCTCACGACGTCCCGACCCGGATCGATCCGTCGTCGGTCCGGACTCGTAGCGCGAAACCGCCGCCGCCGATCACCCGCCGCAGCGCCTCGGCGCCACGCTCGGCGTTCCCCCCGAAGCGATCGTCGACACGGATGCGGCCGTCGCCGGTCGCCAGATCGAGCAGGGCGCTGAAGTCGTGCGGCAGGTCGACGGTCACCCGCCCGTCCTCGGCGTGCAGTTCCCAATCGCCGCTCATGGCGCTTCCCGGCGCCGCGCCGATCGCGATCCGGCCGTCGTCGGTCGAGGCCTCGAGGCCGGCCAGCACGCCCGACACGTGGATCGACCCGTCCTCCGTATGCACCGCCACGTCCCCGTCGATCTCCTGCAGCCGCACCGACCCGTCGTCCGTTCGCGCCCGCACGGAGCCGTGCAACCCCGCCCCCCGAATGCGGCCGTCGTCCGTGGAGACCTCGATGGTCCCGGACACGTCGGTGACCGTGATCCGGCCGTCGTCGGTCCGCGCATGGAGGTTGCTCTCGTGCGGCACGGAGGCGATGAGCCGCGCCCCCCGCCAGTTGCTTCCCAGGGACAGCGTGACGCGCAATCCGTCCGCATCGCGCCGCTGCGCCGCGACGCGCACCCGATCGCCGCTCTGCTCGATCTCTATCTCGATCTCCTCCAGCCGCTCCCGGTTCGCCGCCCGCTTCTCGACGACGACACGCACCTCGGAGCGGTCCCAGCCCCGGACCTCGATCCGCCCGTCGAAGGTGGACAGGTCCACGTCCGGCACGCCGTCGACGGCGAAGACGTGCTCCTCCGCCTCCACCGCCTCGTAGCCCTCGACGTCGATGACGCAGCCCCCGAGCGCCAGCGCGCCGGCGGCGACCCCGGCCGCGACCGTCCATGATCTGGCCCGCATCTCTTCCCTCCCGGTTCGAGGTTCGCTGGAGAGGTAGACGCGGAAGCCGCCGGGATGGTTCCGCGCGGACAGCGGCCTCGCCGGTCGAGGATGGCACGATTCGGGCGGCGCCACTGGCCCGGAAATGTTCGTCTGCGGCTCGTGTGCCAGCCCGACCGGGCCCTGACTAGGACCCGCCGCCGGCGCGTGCTTCCCGCGCCTGCCGCTCGAGCGCCTCGGCCAGCGCGTCGCGCCGGTGCAGCAGCCCCTTGCGTTCGCGGCGACTCCGCTCCGAGCCGACCGCGTACTCGCAGAACAGCGGGAACGCGATGGTCGAGTCGGCGTAGACGACCACGGTGTCCGGCAGCACGCCCGGATTCACCTTGCCCCAGCTCACCGCCTCGGCCGGGGTGGCGCCCGACAACCCGCCCCAGACCACCTGGTCGGTGGTGATCTGGATGAAGTAGTCGTTGCCCCCCTTCGGGATGCCGTACACCTCCCACAGCGTGGGCTGGCCCTGCAGGTAGAAGTTCTTCGGCGAGCCGCCCCCCAGGATCACGCAGCCGTTCTTCTCGGCAGCCAGGATGATGGCGCACACCTCGTTGACGTCCCGGCTCGGATCGACCACCAGCCCGCTCTTCTCCATGAGCCGGTGCCAGGCGACGTTCATGCCGATGGAGCTGTCTCCCGGCGACGACGTGTAGATGGGCACGCCGGCCGCCGCCGCCTTGGCGACCACCGAGTAGTCCTCGCACGCGGCGCGCCGGTCGAGCAGATCCCGTCCGAGCCGGTAGTGCAGCTCGGCGCTCGACGTGGGGCCGTCGAGCCCGCAGCGGACGAGGAACTCGCGGATGTACGCGTCGGTCTCGAGCAGCACGGTGGCGGGAAACAGCACGTCGTAGATGCGGATGACGCCGTCCTCGTACAGCTCGACGTCGTCGAGGAACGGCGACCCGCGGTGCAGCGTGAAGTTCAGGGCGTAGTGCAGATCGTGATACAGGTTCGCCCCGGTGCTGATCACGAAGTCGACGAGACCGCGGTCGAGCAGCTCGATGACGCAGCCGCCGAGCCCGGCCGGCGTCAGCGCGCCGGCCATCGTCAGGCCGATGGTGGTGTCGTGCGCCGGATCGAGCATGCGGTCGGTGAAGACGTGGCACGCCTCGGAGAGGCGCCCGGCGTTGAAGGCCTGGAACCCGTCGTCGATCAGCGTCCGCACGCCGGCGGCGCCGCGCGGACGGTAGTAGCGAATCGGCTTGCCGCGGAGGTGACGGGCGGCCGGGGTGTCGGTGGCTCCGGGAGAACGATGGGGCACGAGGCCGGATGGTACCACCGCGCCGGAAGCTCATGCCTCAGGAGTCGCGCGCCGTCGAGACTCCCGACGTGATCGTTCGGTGCCAGATCGCGTCCCGGCCAATCGATCGCGCCCCGACCAATCCGTTCCGCCGGGACCGCAAGCGAGGTCGCCCTCACTCCACCCAGTCGGGACGCCGGCCGCCGAGCGCGACCACGATGAGCGCCGCGCCGGTCGCGCCCGCCACGAGGCCCAGGCCGTCCGACACCCAGCTCTCCCAGGGGGCGTCGACGATCGCGAGCCAGCCGGCCCCGCCCGCGCAGGCGAGGCCTGCCGCGAAGGCGGCGAACCGGTTGAAGGCAAGCCGAAGGAGCGCGCCGCGCAGCCGGCGGGTCAGGAGCCGCACGACGGCTTCGCTCCCCAGGTAGCGACGATCCGAGTAGAAGTGCGAGTCGGTCGAGCGGAATGTGCCGGCATCGCGCGGCTCGTTCGCGGCAAGCGGGCGGCGACGGTTACATGCCCGTCGCGTGGTACCCGCCATCGACCATCAGCACCTCGCCGGTGACGCCGCGCCCGCCGGGGCCGAGCAGGAAGCACGCGGCGGAGGCCACCTCGTCCGCGTCGACGGTGCGGCCGAGCGGGGCGCTCTCGCGATAGTGCTGCAGGATGCGGCTGAACTCGGGAATCCCGGACGCGGCGAGCGTCTTGATGGGCCCGGCGGAGATGGCGTTGACGCGGACGTTTCGCGGTCCGAGATCGTTCGCCAGGTAGCGCACGGTCGCCTCGAGGGCCGCCTTGGCGACGCCCATGACGTTGTAGTGCGGAAACACGCGCTCGCTGCCCAGATACGTAAGCGTCACGACGCTGCCGCCGCCCCGGCGCTCCATCAGCGGCGCCGCCCCCCGGGCCAGCGCCACGAGCGAGTAGGCGCTGATGTCGAGGGACTGTGCGAAATCCGCGCGGCTGGTCTCGAGGAACGGGGCCGAGATCGCCTCCCTCGAGGCGAACGCCACCGCGTGCACCAGGAAGTCGAGCCCGCCGTGGGTCTCGTCGACCTGCCGGTACAGCTCCGCGATGGCGGCATCGTCCGTGACGTCGCACGCCACGAGCTGCGGCGGCGCGGCCAGCGTGTCGGCCAGCTTGCGGGCGTTCGACTCGAACCGCTCCGTGGCGTAGCTGAGGGTGAGCCGGGCGCCGGCCTCGTCCGCGGCCCGGGCGATGGCCCAGGCCAGCGACCGCTTGTTGGCGACGCCGACGATCAGGCCGTTCTTGCCGGCGAGATCACCCATGCGCCGTCAACTACCGGGAACGGCCACGCCCGCGCCGGGACGACCTCGACTTGGAGCCGGAACGCCCGTCGGGCTGGGCCTGGTTGCCGGAGGCTCGACTGTTGCCCGGCGGTCCGCCGGTCTGCCCCCGGTCGTTGAACGAGCGCGACTGAGCGCCTCGGCCGCGCCCGGGCTTGCGGTTGGCCTGCGAAGCATCCCGGCCGTCGCCGCCCGGCTGCTGGTGCATCGTGAACAGGGGCGGCTCGCGCGGCGGCGGCGGCGTCCCGTCCGGATGCTTCAGCGTGGCCCGTATCAACGGACGGCGGACCGACCCTTCCCGCTCGCCGTCTCGGGCGTCGCCGGCGTCCACGACCGCCTGGTTCACCACCTGCTCTTCGCGCGAACCGTCGTCCACAGTGTCGCCCTCGCGGACCTGCCGCTGCCCCATCTGGCTCCCCCGAGCAATCAGAACGCCGTTAGAAAAGGCGGGACCGAATAAAGCCGGTACGCAGGAATCCGAGTGTAGCAGAGCGGGCGAACGCCAAGCAAACCGCGCCCCGCGCGAGGGTGCACGGCCTACCCGTCCCGCCGCGCACCGGCCCACGCGCGTACCGCGGCCAGCGCCTGCTCGACCGCCTCGGGTCGCGTCGACTGCGGTGTTCGCCGCCGGCCGACCGACGCGCGGCTCGTGATCCGGGCCCCGGTGTCGGCGCCGAAACGGGCGTCGTAACCCCGCCATTCCTCCGCCGCCAGCGATTCGAACTCGCGTCCCTGCGCCAGCAGGTCGCGCACGATGCCGCCCACGATCTCGTGCGCGCGGCGGAACGGTACGCCGCGATCGACGAGATAGTCGGCGACGTCGGTCGCCAGCAGCATGCCGCCGGCCGCGGCCGCGGAGCGCTCGGGACACGCCTCCAGGCTCTCCACCACCGCGGTCGCGGCCCGCAACGACCCGAGCACCTGGTCCTCGGCGTCGAAGACCGCCTCCTTGTCCTCCTGCAGGTCCTTGTTGTAGCCGCTCGGCAGCCCCTTCATCGTGGTCAGCCAGCCGGCCAGGTGTCCGATGACCCGGCCGCTCTTGCCCCGCACCAGCTCCAGCGGATCGGGGTTCTTCTTCTGCGGCATCAGGCTGCTTCCGGTCGCCACCCGATCGTGCAGCTCGAAGTAGCCGAACTCCTCGCCGCTGAAGATGATCAGGTCCTCGGCCAGCCGGCTGACGTGCACCATGGTCAGCGCGCAGGCATGCAGCGTGGACGCCACGAAGTCGCGGTCCGCCGCCGCGTCGATGCTGTTGGCCGCCACGCGGGAGAACCCGAGCCGCCGGGCGAGCGCGGCGGTGTCGACCGCGTAGCTCGTGCCCGCCACCGCGCCGGATCCGAGGGGCATCGCGTCGGCCTCCCCGCGCGCCGCTTCCAGCCGCGCGTGGTCGCGCTGGAACGCCGCGGCGTGGGCGAGCAGGAAATGGGCCGCCAGGATCGGCTGGGCGCGCCGCAGATGCGTGTACGCCGGCATGATCGCCGGCCCGGCCGCCGCGGCGCGATCCGCCAGTGCGGCGACCAGCGCGACCACCGCGCGCTGCAGCACCGGCAGCCGGCGGCGCAGGTAGAGCCGCAGGTCCAGCGAGACCTGCTCGTTGCGCGAACGGCCCGTATGGAGCCGGCGTCCCACGTCGCCGAGGCGGTCGACGAGCTGCCGCTCCACGAAGGCGTGCACGTCCTCGTCGGGACCCGCGACGAACGCGGGGTCGTCCCGGCCGCGTTGCCGGATTTCGACCAGCGCCTCGCGAATGGCGGCGGCATCGGCGGCCGAGAGCACGCCCGCGGCGGCCAGCGCCTCGGCCCACGCCAGGCTTCCCTCCACGTCGTCGTCGAAGAGGCGCCGGTCGAACCCGAACGAGGCCTGGAAGCGGAAGACCTCCTCGTCGGGGGCACTGTCGAACCGCCCGGACCAGAGATG
>WTGR01000506.1 GCA_011523485.1 Acidobacteriota bacterium | reverse complement strand
CGACGTGCCGCAAACGCCGCCTGACGCTCATCTAACAATGATGTCGTGCACCCGGGCCGGATGACGGCCTTGAAGGCCGCGCGGACGATTCGCTATTCTGTTGGACTGAACAAGCCATGACTGCCGAGCCAATGCCGGTGATGATCGAGGCGTCGGGGCTCTCCAAGTACTACGGAGCCTTCGTCGCCGTTCACGACATCTCGTTTTCCATTCCCCAGGGGCAGGTCGTCGCCTTCCTCGGGCCGAACGGCGCCGGGAAGACCACGATGATGCGGATGCTGACCGGGTACCTGGCGCCGAGCGCGGGCGAGGCGGCCATCGCGGGGCACGACGTCCGGCGGGATCGGATCGCCGCGTCCCGACGTCTCGGCTACCTGCCCGAGAACGGCCCGATGTACCCCGACATGACGCCGCTCGAGCTGCTGCGCTTCTTCGGGGAGGCGCGACGGATGGCTCCCGCGCTCCTGAAGGAGCGGGTGGACGCAGTCGTCGACCTGTGCGCCCTCGAGCTGGTGACCGGCAAGCCCATCGGCAAGCTGTCGCGGGGGTACCGCCAACGCGTCGGGATGGCGCAGGCGCTGCTGCACGATCCGGACGTGCTCATCATGGACGAGCCGACCGCGGGGCTCGATCCGAACCAGATCCGCCAGTTCCGGGAGAACATCCAGCGGCTGGGGCGGACCAAGACGTTGCTGATCTCGACGCACATCCTGCACGAGGCCGACGCGGTCGCGGATCGCGTGCTGCTGGTCAACAGCGGCCGCCTCGTGTTCGACGGCCCGGTCGAGGAGCTGAAGGAGGACGGTTCGCTGGAGCAGCCCTTCTACCGGCTCACCACCGGCGGCGCGCCGCCGGCGAGCAACGGCAGCGAGCCGGACGCCCATGCGGGGAGCGCCGGCGGCGAGTCCGGGGAAGCCGCGGCCGGCATCGACTCCGCGGCGGGAACCGACTCCGTCGAGAAGACGGACGGCGACGCGGGCGCCGCCGCGACGGAGGCTGCCGATTCGGAAGCGCGGGGGACCGCGGCGGACGCCGGCGAGACCGGCGTCGTCGAGCCGCAGGCGGGAAGCTCGTCGGAGGCGTGAGGTAGCGATGGGAGGCACAGTCAGCACGGCGGTCGTCAGCGCACTCGCGCGCCGGGATCTGCGGATGTACTTCAGCAGTCCCAGCGGCTACGTATTCATCACCCTGTTCATCTTTCTGAGCGCCGCGGCGGCGTTCTGGCAGGATCGCTTCTTCCTGCAGAACCTGGCCAACCTCGATCAGTTGAACGGGGTGTTTCCCTACCTGCTTCTGTTCTTCATCCCCGCTCTCACGATGGGGGTCTGGTCGGAGGAGAAGAAGCTCGGAACGGACGAGCTGCTGCTCACGCTGCCGGGCACCGATCTGGAGGTCGTGCTCGGCAAGTACCTCGCCGTGCTGGGCATCTACACGGCGTCGCTGGTCCTGTCGCTCAGCTATGTCGGGGTGCTCTTCTATCTGGGCGCGCCCGATCTCGGGCTGATGGCGAGCAACTACCTGGGGTACTGGCTGGTCGGCGCCGCGCTGATCGCGGTCGGCATGCTCGCGTCGCTGCTGACCCGCAACGCCACCGTCGCGTTCATCGCCGCCGGCCTGTTCTGTGCGGTGCTGGTAGCTGCCGGCCCGGCCACTGCGGCCGTCGCGCCGGGACTGGGGCGTGCGGTCGAGGCGCTCGGCATGTTCCTGCACTTCGACGACTTCGCGAAGGGGATCATCAGCCTGAGCGCGATCGTCTACTTCGTGTCGGTCGGGGCCTTCTTCCTCTACCTCAACGTCCTGGTCCTGAGCCGGCGGCACTGGCCGCGGAGCGCCGGCGGCTATCCGATGGCCCTGCACCACGCGGTGCGCGGGATCGCCGTCGCCGCCGCCCTGGTCAGCGCGGGCGTGCTGGTGACCAACCGGAGCATCCGCGTCGACGCCACGGCGGAGCAGTTGCACTCGCTGAGCGGCGAGACGCGGCGGCTGCTCGACGAGCTGCCCGCCGACCGGCCGGTCTTCATCCAGGCGTTCGTCAGTCCGGACGTGCCGGAGCGTTCGTGCAGACGCGCTCGAACCTCATCAGCATCCTCGAGGAGATCGACGTCCTCGCGGGCCCGCGGGTGGAGGTGC